>JAUYEK010000150.1 GCA_030691435.1 Sulfuricella sp.
CACATGCCGCCCCGTCCGAATATGAGCTCAAGGCCGCATTCATTTACCAGATCGCCAAGTTCGTTGAATGGCCGTCTTCCGGCGCGCCGTTGCGCCTGTGCGTTCTCGGCGGCAATCCGTTCGGGGCGGCGCTGGAAACCATACGCGGCAAAGCGGTCAATGAGCGGAAATTGGAGGTGACTCTGCTCGACATGGGCGCGGACCTCCGCGAATGCAATATGCTGTTCATCGCAGCGACGGCGGACAGACATCTCGAGCGCATCGTCGCTATCACCCGCAACGCCGGCATGTTGACGATAGGTGATACGGAAGGATTTGCCAGGCGCGGTGCGATGGTCAATTTCTTCATGGAAAACGGGAAAGCCCGCTTTGAAATCAATCTGGACGCAGCCCGCCAGGGGGGCCTGAAAATCAGCTCGAAACTCCTGTCGCTCGCCAGGATCGTCGATGCTCCGCAGGAACGCTAATCTCCCGATGAGCCTGTTCGAAAATCTTCCCATAAAGCGCAAGCTGATGTTCATCGGCCTCGTCACCAATGGCGTGGCGGTGGTCCTGCTCAGCATTACCCTGGGTGTGGGGGAATGGGCAAGCTATCGTGGCCGGGCGGTGAATACTTTGGCGGTGCATGCCGGCGTGATCGCCGACAATGCGGCGCCCGCCCTGATGTTTCTTGACGAAAAGGCCGCACATGAGGTGCTGGCGCGGCTCGGCATCGAAACCACCATCGTTTACGCTGCATTGCAAGGCAAGAGCGGCGGCATCGTGGCGCAATTCCATCTACCCGGACAAAGAAGGCTGGCGACGCCCCTGCCTGCGCCGGGGGAGCATGTGTTTTATGGCGACCAGTTGGTGCTTGCCCAAAGCGTGATTCATTCGGGGGAAATCGTCGGCACCCTATATCTGCAATCCAATTTGCGGGATGTTTATTGGGAGTTGCTGCGCAAACTATCGTTGATCGTCGTCGCGATGACGGCATCCCTGGCGTTCGCATTATTCTTGTTCACCCGCTTCCAGAAGGCCATCAGCGACCCCATCCAAAATCTGGTGGAAGCGATGATGCGTGTCACGCGGGAAAATGATTATTCGGCACAGGCGTTGGTGCAAAGCCGGGATGAATTCGGCGTGCTGGCGCAAGGCTTCAATGTCATGCTTGGCGCCATCAGGGAAAGGGAAGCCGCGCTCACCGCTTACCAGGCGGGGCTGGAAGATGCAGTGAGGGAGCGCACCGAAGAGCTGAAACAGCTCAACGAAACGCTGGAGCAGCGGGTGCAAGATGAGGGGATAAAGAACCGGGAAAAGGATCACATGCTGATCCGCCAATCGCGCCTGGCGGCGATGGGCGAAATGATCGGCAACATCGCGCACCAGTGGCGGCAGCCGCTCAACGCGCTTTCCTTGCTCTTGGCCAATATCAAGGATGCCTACGAGTTCAACGAGCTGGACCGGGCTTATCTGGACGACTCGGTGGCAAAGGGCGGGCAGTTGATCCAGAAGATGTCCAGCACCATCGACGATTTCCGCAACTTTTTCAAGCCGGACCGGGAGAAGCAGCCGTTCAGCCTGGAAAAAGCGGTGCGGGACGCGCTGTCGGTGGTTGAGGCGAGCTTCAGGAGCGGCAATATCGCGGTGGAGCTGAAAATGGAACGGGATGCCACCGCGATGGGATTCCCCAACGAATATGCCCAGGTGGTGGCGAATATCCTGGGCAACGCCAGGGACGCCATCCGGGAGCGCCAGGTGCGAGACGGCAAGGTGGAGATAGTCATCGGCGCGGACGATGCGTATGCCTATGTCGCCATCCGCGACAACGGCGGCGGCATTCCTGAGGATGTTGTGGAGAAGATCTTCGACCCTTATTTCACCACGCGGGAAAAGGGGACGGGCATCGGCCTGTACATGTCGAAAATGATCATCGAAACCAACATGAACGGCAGGATCGAGGCGCGCAATACCGGGGAAGGCGCGGAGTTCAGGATTGTCGTCCCGCTGGCTACCGGCAATGGCTGAACTGCCGCTGGTGGGCAAAAGCCAGGACGCGGATGAACGCCGTTTCCATCTGTTCCGTATATTCTCCGGCTTGCTCCCAGGCCCCATTCCTGATTGCCTGTTCAGCTTCACGCGCCAGATCGGCCATTTTCCGTGCAGCGATATAAGCTGATGCTCCCTTGAGTTCGTGAGCGGCCTTCGCGCCTGCGACATCCTTCAGTTCGATTGCGGCCTTAAGCCGCTCCAGGAGCGACGGCGTGGTGTCGAGATAAAGCGCCAGCAAGTCCTCGACGATTTTACGATCCTGATTGAATGTGCCGTATAGGTGTTCAAGATCGACAGGCGGCGTTTCCATAGCCGTGTATGGCGGGTTGTCTTCCCTCTGCCCCACAAGGGGACTCCGACTTTCTACGGGCTGAAGCCCGTGAAAGATCGTATGCGGCAGCCATATTTTAAGCGCGGACTCCAGATCTCCGGGTTCCAGCGGTTTCATCAAGTAATCATCCATGCCTGCCGCCAGGCATTTTTCCCGGTCGCCGTGCATGGCGTTGGCGGTCATGGCGATAATCGGCATCCTTTTTGCGTGCGCTGCCCGTTCGCGGCGACGGATCGCGGCAGTGGCCTCGAAGCCATCCAGTTCCGGCATCTGGCAGTCCATCAGTACCAGGTCGTAGCGGCTTTTCGCCAGCGCTTCCAGGGCTTCCCGTCCGTTGCCTGCGCTCTCGGCCTGAAGCGTGAGTTTTTGCAGCATGTAGAGCACCACCTTGCGGTTGACCGGGTTGTCTTCTACGATCAGGACGCGCGCCGCAGGCGAAATTTTCCCGGCGGGACGAAGCGTCGAGCCGGCATGATGGTCGCGCACCGGTTGCACCGTACCAGTCAGGGCGGCTTCAAGCTTGTTCAGGCGCACTGGTTTGGTGAGCATGACGTCCATGCCGGCTGCGATCATCTCTTCCTTGTGGGCGCGCAGCGCGACAGGGGCCAGCAGCACCAGGCGCGGCGGTGCCTGCCCGGCATCGTTCTTGATCAGGCGCGACAGGGTGATGATGTTGTAGTCGGGCAGGGCGGTATCGAGGATCACCAGGTTGAACACGGCATCTCCATCCTGCGCGGCATACAGCCGCATTAAGGCCTCTTCGCCGGTAGCGGCGGTGGCGCAGGGGATTTGCCAGAATTCGAGTTGGTGTTTCAGGATGGCGCGGCAATCGGCGTTGCCGCTGGCGATCAAAATGCGCAGCCCGTGCCGGGCAATACCGGGCTCGACCGGAACCGGGTGCGCCGTCTGTTTGTCCAGGCGCAGCCGGAACCAGAAGGTGCTGCCCTGTCCGGGGCTGCTGTCCACGCCGATTTCACCGCCCATCATCACAGTGAGTTGTTTGGAGATGACCAGGCCGAGCCCGGTGCCGCCGTGTCTGCGGGTGACCGATCCGTCGCCCTGGGAGAAGGATCGGAACAGGCGCCGGTGGCCTTCCTCGCTGATGCCGATGCCGGTGTCGCTGACCTCGAAACACAGCGTGATGGCGTCGGTTTCTTCCTGCTCGGGGATTACCCTCAGCAGCACTTCGCCGATGTCGGTGAATTTAATCGCATTGGCGGTCAGATTGGTGAGAATCTGGCGCAGGCGTCCGGCTGCGCCGCGCAAACGGAAATCGTGTCCGGGCGGAATGTCGTAGAGCAATTCGAGGCCTTTGCTTTGCGCCTGCCCTGCCAGGAGTTCCGCCACTTCCGCAACGATCTCGCGCAGGTCGAAGTCCTCGGTTTCCATATCCAGTTTGCCGGCCTCGATCTTGGAAAAGTCGAGGATGTCATTGATGATGGCGAGCAGAGATTCCGCCGAGGCGCGCACCGTCTCGGCGTAATCCCGCTGCTCCGGGGTGAGCCGGGTGTCGAGCAGCAACGCGGCCATGCCGAGGATGCCGTTCATCGGCGTGCGGATTTCATGGCTGACGTTGGCGACGAACTCGGACTTGATGTTGGCGGCGTGCTCAATTTCCCGGGTATGCTGCGCCGCACGGCGGGTGACCAGACTGGCGATGC
>JAUYEK010000153.1 GCA_030691435.1 Sulfuricella sp.
ATCGATGGCGTCGGCGGCCTGCAACTGAGCCTGTTCGAGGAAACCACCGAGCAACTGCTGATCCAGCCGACCTTCATCATCGACTACCCGGCCGAAGTCTCGCCGCTGGCGCGCAGCAACGACGCCACCCCCGGCATCACCGAGCGTTTCGAACTGTTCATCGTCGGCCGCGAAATCGCCAACGGCTTCTCCGAGCTGAACGACCCGGAAGACCAGGCGGAGCGCTTCATGGCGCAGGTGCGGCAGAAGGAAGCGGGCGACGCCGAGGCGATGCACTACGACGCCGACTACATCCGCGCCCTGGAATACGGACTGCCGCCCACCGCCGGTGAAGGCATCGGCATCGACCGCCTGGTCATGCTGCTGACCGACAGCCCCAGCATCCGCGACGTCATCCTGTTCCCGCAGATGCGGCCGGAAGATTGATTTAACCCAGAATGTCCATTGGAATGCTCGTGCATGTAGGAGCGCCGCCCTCGGCGCGAATGCGGACGCAAATCGCGGCGAGGGCGCCGCTCCCACAGCGGCGTTTTGACCCTAATGGATAATTTGGGTTTAAGTCCTAAGTCGCAACAGGCTATACAGGGCGTCCTTCTGGGCGCCCTTTTTTATTACCCACATTTAATAACCCGGCATCGCTGACAAACGTTATCTCCTTACAGTGCCAATAAAGTTGCTTGCTTGTCGACACCCATTCGACTAATCATAAATAGTCGGCGCACGGATATTTACCTACTACCCGGAGAATTACGTCATGTCAGAACCAGCCAGCAAAACCAGTCCCTTCATCATCGCCGCATCCATCGCGGTGATCATCGCCAGCATCGTGGGGGTCGGCGCCATGACCGGCCTGATTCCAGGCCGTGAATCAAAACCCGAAGTTCCCGCCGTGACTGCGACCAGCCAGACGGCGGGAATGTCCGCATCTCCGACTCAGCCAACGACCGGCGCTGAGGCCAAGCCAATCGCGGAGGACAAAGCGGCCGTGGCACAGCCCGAGCCTGCCTTCGCCATCGGCGACAAGGTGAAGATCATCGACGGCGCATTGGTGCGCAATTAGTTAGCCCAATTCAGCGAGGAGGCGCGGCGGAATGTGTGGATGATGTAAAGTCCAGTTGAATACGGCCGCCCTCCCCCCAGCATATCGAACTTCAGATCGAGAACATGACCTGCGCCGCGCGGACTGCAGGGTACTCAGAATTTCCCTTTATCGACTTTGGCCACTAATTCCGGCGTCACCTGTTCAAAGGTGAATATCCCTCGGCCCTTATGATCCTTGAGGAATTCCTCCGCATCGGCGCGCGTTTCCAGCGGCACCAGTTCGTGTCCCATCGGGCCAGGCACGTCCGATCCGATAACGTAAAACGCCTTGCGCGCATCGACTCTGGCAAGACCGTAGAATTCGGTGACGTAGAGGCCTGCGAGGTCTTCCTTGCGGTGGCCGGGCGCGTATTTTTCCAGCTCATGCAAATACTTGAACATGTCCTTGGCCCCGTCGAAGAAGTGGGCGTGGCCATCCTTGTATAGCGCCACGGCGACCCAGTTGGGATATTTCGACACCAGCATGCCGCAAACCGGACACAGATCCTTCGCGCCCGGCTTGGGAATGGCGACGTCCCCCTGGGCGGCGGCTGCCGCCGCCCAGAAGACAAACAGCAAAATGGCGAATAGGCGTTTGCTTAACGTCACGCTATCAGCCCTGCTTCTGCATCATCTTCTTGCGCCGTTCCTCGCGGTTCTTGCGGATCATCGCCACGTCCTGCGCCATGTCGGTGTAGGCGGCGAGCAGGGCCTTGTCAAAATTGCCCAGTTCTCCGCCGTTGGCCGCCTGCGCTGCCTTGGCCGCTTCCTCGCCGGCGTAGGCGACCTTGCTGCGCTTGGTCATCACCCCCTTGATCTGGCTGCCGATCAGGAATGTCGCCTTGTCCACCTCGACCAGCGGCTTGATTTCGGCGACGGAGGCGTTATCGGCGACGTAGATCGCTTTCGGTTCGCGGTCAACGTTGAGCGAAAGGCTGATCGCCGCGCAGTGCAGCGAGCAGGTACCGTCGGCCAGATCGTCGCTGTAATGCACCAACATGCGGGAATGGTGGTACTGCTTGCGATCCATGCCGCAATAGGGACACTTCGGATGCTTCTCGATGTCGTTTTCGGCGGCCTTGGGATCGGGTGCTTTTTTCGGCAGGAATTGCGCCGGGGTGCCGTCGCCTGGGCAGGCCTCGGCGGCGCGCGCCGGCATGACGGCAAAGGCCGCAGTGGCAATGGACAGTTTCAGCAGGTCACGTCGTTTCATGGTTTTCTCCTTAGCAAATTGACACGTTGAAATCATACTCGAGGGGTACGCAGTTGCAATGACAATGCGCAATTCACCATGGCCGTCACCAGTTCGCCAGATTGCGCATCACGCTGTAATAGGCGAGGCCTTGCCACAGCGTGGAAAGGCCGAGCGCGATGACGAACAGCGCCGCGCCGCGCAGCAGCCAGCCGCGCGTTTTCGCTCCCAGCCGGCCGAACAGGAAGCTGGCCGCGAGCATCGACGGCAATGTGCCCGCGCCAAAGGCCAGCAACAGCAGACCTCCTTCGACCGGACTGGGTGCGGTGGTGGCTTGCACCGCCATCGCCATGGTCATCGAACACGGCATCAGGCCGTTGAGCGCACCCCCGATAGAAGCGCCTGCCACCGGGCCGCGCTGGGTGGCGGCAGCGAATTGTTTGCGCAACCAGGCAAGGGGCGCGAAGCGCAGGGTGTTGCGCACCGGCGACAAGCCCAACAGATCGAAACCGAGCAAGATGACCACCAGTCCAGCGAGAATCTGCAGGATGCCCTGTGCCTTGCCGATGATGCCGGTCTGCACCAGCACAGCGCCCAAGCTGGCGGCGACCAGACCGATCAGGCCGTAAACCGAAACGCGGGCGGCGTGGTAGGCGAGATAAGGCGCATAGGCCTTGGCGCCGAGGCGCAGGAAGAAGCCCGACACCAGGCTGCCGCACATGCCGATACAGTGGCCGCTGCCGAGGATGCCGGCCATGAAGGCGAGCCAGTAGGAGAATTCGGCGACGTGGTGGGCGTGCTCCATGAAATGCTATTCCCGTTGCAGCCGCAGCGAATTGGTGACCACCGAAACTGAGCTCATCGCCATCGCCGCCGAAGCGATCATCGGGCTGAGCCGCCCGGCGACCGCGACCGGGATCGAAACGGCATTGTAGCCGAGCGCCCAGAACAGATTCTGGCGAATGATTTTCATGGTCCGCCGCGACAGCTCGATGGCGGCGGCGACGCGGGCGATGTCACCGCCCACCAGGGTGATGTCGGCGGCCTCCAGCGCGATGTCGGCGCCGCTGCCGATGGCAAAGCCAACGTCGGCGGCGGCGAGCGCCGGCGCGTCGTTGATGCCGTCACCGATCATGCCGACGCGCTGCCCTTGCGCCTGCAAGTCGCGGATCAGCGCCAGCTTGTCGGCGGGAGTGGCGCGCGCCACGACACGATCGATCCCCACTTCGCGGGCGATGTGGCGGGCGGCGGCTTCGACATCGCCGGTGGCCATGATCGTCTCGATGCCGAGGTGGTGGAGCAGAGCGATCGCCGCTCGGGCGCCCTCTCGCGGTCGGTCGGCGATGGCGAACAGTGCCGCCGCCTTGCCGCCCAGTGCCACGAATACCGGGGTCTTGCCCTGATTGGCGAAAACCTCGGCCTGCTTGGCGAGGTCTCCCGGTGCGACGCCGTTTTCCGCAAGCCAGGCGGCGTTGCCGACGAGCAGGGAGCTCTTGCCGTGTTTGGCGCGCACGCCCCGCCCCGCCAGTGCCTCGAAGCCGCTGACCTTGGCCTCCACCACGTTGCGCTCGCGGCAATAGGCACCAATTGCCCGAGCCAGGAAATGTTCGGACTGGTTTTCCGCCGCCGCCACGATTGCGAGCAGCTTGAGGTCGTCGAGTCCGGAGGCATTGACGAAGTCGGTGACCGCGGGCTTGCCCTCGGTGATGGTGCCGGTCTTGTCGAACACCACGGTGGTGAGTTTGGCGGCGGTTTCCAGCGCTTCGCCGTTGCGGATGTAGATGCCGCGTCGCGCGGCCTGGCCGGTGCCGACCATGATCGCGGTGGGCGTGGCCAGCCCCAAGGCGCAGGGGCAGGCGATCAGCAGCACGGCGACGGCATGGGCGAGCGCTCGCGGCAGGGGATGGCCGGCCAGCATCCAGCCGCCGAAGGTGAGTGCGGCGATGCCGCCGACTGCCGGCACGAAGCGCGCCGAGATGCGGTCGGCGAGTTTTTGCACCGGCAGCTTGGCGCCCTGGGCGTGGTCCACCAGGTGGACGATGCCGGCCAGCACGGTGTTTCCGCCGACGGCGGTGACGCGCAGGGTGAAGCTGCCCATGCCGTTGAGGCAGCCGCCGATCACCGGGGCTTCGGGGGTTTTCGCCACCGGCAGGGATTCGCCGGTAATCAGCGCTTCATCGACGCTGGAGCGCCCTTCGAGCACCACGCCGTCGGTCGGGATGCGCTCGCCGGGGCGTACGCGCAGAATGTCGCCGACCACCACCTCGTCGATCGGCACCGTGAATTCGCACCCGTCGCGCAGGACGGTGGCAGTTTCTGGCTGCAATTCGATCAGTTTGCGGATGGCATCGCTGGCGCGGCCTTTGGCTTTTTCCTCCCAGTAGCGCCCGAGCAGGACGAAGGCGAGAATGCTGGCGGCGGCCTCGAAATAGACGTGGTGATGCCGCCGCACCAAGCCGGGCAGGCTATAGACATAAGCCGCACCAGCGCCCAGCGCGATCAGGGTATCCATGTTGGCGGCGCGTTGCTGCGCCAGCATGCGTGCTTTTTTGAAGATTTCCGCACCGGGGCCGAACATCACCGCGCTGGTGAGCGCGAATTCGACCAGTCGCAACAGCGGGGAGCGGTGCATCACCATACCCAGCACTGCCACCGGCACGGCGAGCGTGGCGGCGACCTGAAGGCGGCGCTTGGCCTGCGCCAACAGCGCCCTTTCCCGCTCCACCAGCAAGCGGCGTTGCGCCAGCGTATCCATCGGACGCGGCGTGTAGCCGAGGCGGGCGACCAGGGCAGATACTTCCTCGCGCCCCAGCGTGCCGGCCACACTGGCGCTGCCGGCGGCATAATTGACACTGGCGCTTTTTACGCGCGGGTCTCGTTTCAGGCTCATTTCGATCAGCAGGGCGCAGGAGGCGCAGGTCATACCCTCCACCGCGACGGCGCATTCCTGCGCCGGGCCAGCGGGAGCGGCAACGGGCGGCGGTGCTGCCGGCTTGGCGGAGATGTTGCCGATCACCGCGTCGAGGATGGCGAGCAGCCTGGCTTCCGGCAGGCGCGCCGAATCGTAGTGCAGCGTCACCGAACCGATCGCCGGCACACTGCGCACCCCCTTGATTTCAGGGCGCTTCCTGAGCAGGATTTCGAGGATGTAGCAGCGTTCCGGGTTCTTCGCCAGCAGCGGCGAAACGATGCGCAACCGTCGCGTCAGCCGGTGCGCCACGGTAAAGCGGACAGGAGCGGCGGTCGGGTCGCTCATGGTTTCTTGGCTGGCTGTTTGCGGTAGCGCACCAGCAGGAACACCAGGTAGAAGCTCGTCAGCCAGGCGTTACGGTACTTGAACGGCTGCTTCAGCCACTTCTGGGTAATCAGGTCCCAGTGCACCTTAATCAGGTAGAAGATCACCAGATCGTTGGCAAAGTTGATGGCCGCCCGCTCGGAAAACACGTTCTGCATTTGGGGGTGGTAGGCCATGATCTGCTTCAACAGTTTTGCCTTGAACCGCCATTCCTCCACCTTGGTCTTGACCCGCTCGGTCTGGGCCTTGAACCAGGATATGGGGTTGGCGGCGCGCAGACGCTGCACCATGGAAGCGCCGACGGATTCCTGCGCCTTCAGCTTGTCCAGGGCGCCGAGCGCGCCGTGCAGGCCCCGCGCCACATCGTGCAGTTCGCAGGCGTGCGGATCGTAGAACACCGACAGCTTGCCTTGGCGGCGGTACAGGGTAACGCGATAGACGCCGGTCTGTCGCAGCAGGCTTTCTTCGATCGAAGTGGCGAAGGGCTCCGCGCAGAGCACGGCTGGAACGGTGAAACGCACGTGCCCGACGCCGCGATAGCGCACGACGATTTCCCGGGCGAGGGTTTCCGGACGGATAACGTCAGTCATGAGACCTCCTGCGAGATTCTGCCGTCATTCCGGCTTGGCGGCTTCCGGTTGAGCTTCTTTTTCCTTGGCCCCCTCGACCAGATCGGCGAGATTTTCCTTCTGCTGCAGGAGGAAATCCTTGCCCATCCCGCTGGCCTTGGACAGGGACAACATGATTTCGTCCTGGTGCTTGTGCAGATAGTAGCCGGCCACAACGCCGGCGGCCAGCAACACCCAGGGGTTGCGCAACAGGCCGCCCATCAGCCCGCGCCCGGCGACGTAGCCGGTGGCGGCCATCATCGCGCCCTGCGCCGGCCCCATCATCTGCGATCCCATCATGTGCGGCATGTTCTTCGCGGCTTCTTCCATCATTCCATTCATGGTATTTCTCCTTTGTTAGCAGTGGGGAAGTGTCAAGTATTACGGGTATTACGGGTTTTGTGATCTCTTTGTATTATTTATAGCCCCTGTGGCAGGTGGGGAGGCGTCGGATGTCGCGGGTTGCTCGGTTTCGTGCAGCATTTGATAAATGCCGAGGCAGGCATCGCAGCAGAATTGCAGGCGCTTTCCCCCACTTTCCAGATAGAACGGCTTGATGCCGACATCCAGGCCGCACAGGTCACAACTGCAATTTTCTTTCATTGTAGCAACTCGCCGGCGAGCCGGTCGAAAGTCGCCTCATCGGCCTCGCCCACCACCTTGGCCTTGATGGTGCCATCGGCGCCGACGAAGTAGGTCGTCGGCAGCCCCGTCACGCCGTATTGCCGGGCGATCGCCGATTTTTCGTCGAGCAGCGCCGGATAACTGACGCCGATTTTCCTGATGAAGGCGGCGACGGTCTCCCTGTCCTGGCCGGCATTCACCGCCAGCACTTGTAGTCCCTGGGCGCGTCGGCGCTGGTAAACCCTGTCGATGGCCTGCATTTCGCCTTCACAGTAGCGGCACCAGTCGGCCCAGAAGCGGATGACCACCGGCTTGCCGCGAAAATCCTCGGGAAAACGGACGGCAGAGCCGTCCAGCCGGACAGCAGAAAAACCCGGTGCGGCGGCGCCAATATTGAGTTTGGGCGCGCCGCCGTCGCAGGCGGCGAGCAGCGGCATAATCAGCAGGAACATCAGAAAACGGAACATTTCAGCCTTCCAGCAGGATCAGGTTGGAGTTTGCGATCATGAATGTCGCCACGACGGCGAACAGTGTAAAACCCAGCGCCGCGATCCAGGACAGCCGGCGCGCGATTTCCGGCACGATGGCGGTGAGGCTGGCAACGTGAGCGAAGGGCTGCACCGCGCCAACACCCAATCCGGCGGCGGTGGCGGTGAACAACGGCAGATACAGCCAGTAGCCCTGGTAATTGTATTCCGGCTTCAGGATGCAGAACGGGCAATGATGATGCGGGTGCTCGTAAACATACAGCGAGACGAACGACAGGATGCCGATCAGCGCAGCAACGAAAGCGATGGCGGAGAACGCCGCGACGAGATAGCCGCCGCGCCCCTTGAGGGCATAGGCGACGGCGCTGGCGATGGCCGCCGCCAGCGCGCCGTAAAACAGCGCCAGCGCTTGTTGCGGCGGCAGTGCAGCGGCGTCGCCGGTGAGCGTCTTGGCGTCCCCGGAAAACAGGCTGCCGCAGCAGGAGGTGATAACGTCAGCCTTGAGATTGAGAAAATATTCGAGTTGCAGCGCAAAGGCGAGCACGACGAAAGGCAGGATGCCGAGCAGCA
>JAUYEK010000156.1 GCA_030691435.1 Sulfuricella sp.
GCCGACCAGGTACACCACGTCCACCGTGGCCATGTAGAAAATCGCGGTGGCGGCGGCCATGCTCGCCACCACGGCAACCACCACCACGTAGCGGCCGTTCCACAGCGTTTTCTCGAACAGTTTCTCGATCATTTGCATCATGTCGGCGGGAGCCCTTATTCGTTGCTGTTCATGAAGCCTAGCAGATGCAGCAGGCTGGTGAACAGGTTGAAGATGGATACGAACAGCGTGACCGTGGCCATGATGTAGTTGGTTTCGCCACCGTGGATGATATTGCTGGTTTCATACAGGATCAGCCCGGACATGAGCAGCACGAAAATGGCCGAAACCGCCAGCGACAGGCCGGGCAGCTCGAAGAAAATCGCCCCCAGTCCGGCCAGGAAGCCGACCAGGATGCCGACCATGAGAAACCCGCCCATGAAGCTGAAATCCTTGCGGCTGGCCAGGGCATAACCTGATAGCCCGAGAAAGATCGCGCCGGTGAGCCCCATTGCGGTCATCACGATCTGGCCGCCGTTGGGCAGGCCCAGGTAATGGCTGACAATCGGCCCCAGAGTGTAGCCCATGAAGCCGGTAAGAGCGAACACGAATGCCAGCCCGAGCGCGCTGTCACGGAACTTGGTGGTGAGGAACAGCAGGCCGAAATAGCCGATCAGGGTGACGATCATGCCCGGATGGGGCAGCTTCATCGCCACCGCCGCCGCAGCGCTCAGCGCGCTGAACAGCAGCGTCATCGACAGCAGCAGATAGGTGTTGCGGATCACCTTGTTGGTGGCGAGCATCGCAGACGCCTGGGCCGGCAGGGTTTGCACCTGGTTGATGGAATGGATCGGGTTCATGGTTCTTTCCTCCTTACTAATAGTAACAACATGAAGTATAGCCACCCTTTAATACTCCATAAAGTCGAATATAATTGATATTCTATTCGAAAATTACGAATACTGAGAGCGGCGCCTCACCGCTTGGTCGAACAGCAGCGCGCCGCCAGCTTGCGCGCCTCCTCCAGCGCCAGTACGCTGGCGGCGATGATCCCGGCCAACCCCCAATCATGCAGGCTCAAATCCACGGTGTGGAAGATGGCCTGGGCCGGATTCCAGTGCACCACTACTACCTGCAATCCCACCACCCCGATCAGAGCCATCCACAGCTTGCCGTTGGCGAAGAACTGGCGGTTGAAAGCGGTGCCGGTTTCATTACGGGCGTTGAACACATTGAAGAACTGGAACAGCACGAAAGTAGTAAAAGCC
>JAUYEK010000172.1 GCA_030691435.1 Sulfuricella sp.
AAAACCGCTCAGCCCAACCTACGTTTTCTAATTTGGCAAGCAACCGTATAGGCAAGGTTCCCAATCGTCGGGCTGGCTGAGGCACGTAACTAATCAGGTTACTTAAAGAAGAGGTAAAGTGCCTCACCAACGAAACAAAGCCTATCACTCCACCATGGTGGAAAAGATGTTACGGCTGCAAGAACGCCTAGGGATGCTAGTCAAACAAACACTGAAAGATACCAGAGTCGATTTGTTCCTATAAAACCCCCACCCCAAATCAGCGAAAAACCAGTTATAATTCAACCCAACCGAGGAGCGCTGCAACGGATTTCTTCCGTCAGGCTCGGCTTCCAAAACCGCGCTTACCTGATAATCAACCCCGTGCCGGGCACGGGATGCCCAGGTGAGCAACGTCCCACTGCATCCCCCCGGCCACATCGTTAGGAGCTCGCTGTGGCTGACACCAAAAACTTTACCGACTGCAAAGTCGCCGACATGTCCCTGGCCGTATGGGGCCGCAAGGAAATTCTGATGGCCGAGGTGGAAATGCCCGGCCTGATGGCTATCCGTGCGGAAAACGCCAAGGCGCAGCCGCTGAAAGGCGCTCGCATCGCCGGCTCCCTGCACATGACCATCCAGACCGCCGTGCTGATCGAAACACTGACGGCACTGGGCGCCGAAGTGCGCTGTGCTTCGTGCAACATCTACTCGACGCAGGACCAGGCCGCGGCCGCCATCGCCGCCGACGGCATCCCGGTGTTCGCCTACAAGGGCGAATCGCTGGAAGAATACTGGGATTACACCCACCGGATTTTCGAATGGCCGCGCAACGCGAACGGCGAAGAAGCCCCTGCCAACATGATCCTGGACGACGGCGGCGACGCCACCCTGCTGCTGCACCTGGGCACCCGCGCGGAATCCGATCTTTCCGTGATCGCCAAGCCGACCTGCGAAGAAGAGCGCGTGCTGTTCGCCGCCATCAAGAACAAGCTGGCGACCTCCCCCGGCTGGTATTCCTCCCGCATCAAGCACATCAAGGGCGTGACCGAGGAAACCACCA
>JAUYEK010000173.1 GCA_030691435.1 Sulfuricella sp.
CGCCACGATCAGGCGCGGATTGGAGGCCGGCGCCAGACCGACGAACGAGGCGATGTAACGGTCTTCGGCATAACGACCGTTTTCCTGTTTGTGCGCCGTGCCGGTCTTGCCTGCCACGCGATAGCCCATCACCTGGGCGCGCGGCGCCGTGCCGCCCGGCATCACCACCAGTTCCAGCATGCTGCGCACGGCTTGCGAGGTTTCCGCCGCGATCACCTTCGCCCCTACTGGCGGGACATCCAGCTTGAGCAAAGAGACCGGCCTGATTTCGCCGTCTCCGGCAAACACCATATAGGAGCGCGCCAGTTGCAGCAGGCTGACCGAAATGCCGTGGCCGTAAGCCATGGTGGCCTGCTCGATCGGCTGCCAGGATTTGTAGGGGCGCAGCCTGCCTGCCGCCTCGCCGGGGAAGCCCGCGCGGGGCGGCTTGCCGAAGCCGAGACGGTCGAAGGTGCTCCACAGGGTTTCCGGCTCCAGTGCCAGCGCCATTTAGGCAGCGCCCACGAAGCTCGACTTCTGGATCACCTGCGCCACGGTCAGTACCCCATTGGGGTGAGCGTCATGGATCGTCGCCGCGCCGATGGTGAAGGTGCCGGGCGCGGTCTGAACCGGTGAATCAGGCTTGAATTTCCCCGCCTCCAGCACCGCCGCCGCGGTAAAGGGCTTGAACGTCGAGCCCGGCTCGAAGGTATCGGTAACAGCGCGGTTGCGCGTGCTGTTGCGGTTGAGCTTGGCACGGTTGTTGGGGTTGTAGGCAGGCAGATTGGCCAGCGCCAGGATTTCGCCGGTTTTCGCGTCGAGCACCACGATTGCGCCGGCCTTGGCCTTGTGTTCGGTGACCGCCGCTTTCAGCTCGCGGTAGGCGAGGTACTGGATCTTGCGGTCGATGCTGAGCGCCAGGTCGTGCCCGTCCTGCGGAGCGCGAATGCTTTCCACGTCCTCAACGATGCGGCCGAGGCGATCCTTGATCACATGGCGGCTGCCCGGCTTGCCGGCGAGCCAGTCCTGGTAGGTCAGCTCCAGCCCTTCCTGACCGTTGTCGTCGACGCCGGTAAAGCCGAGCAGATGGGCTACCACCTCCCCGGCAGGGTAGTAGCGGCGATATTCGCGCTGCAGGAATACGCCCGGCGCATCCACCTGCATCACCCGTGCCGCGGTCTCCGGTGGTACCTGGCGCTTGAGGTAGATGAAATCGCGCTGGCTGTGAGTGAAACGGTTCTTCACGTCGCTTTCACTCATTTCCAGTATCTTGCTCAACTGACGGATACGTTCCGGAGTGATCTCAAAATCCTTCGGGCTGACCCACACCGACTCCACCGGTGTGCTGATCGCCAGCGGCTCGCCGTTGCGGTCGGTGATCATGCCGCGGTGCGCAGTCAGTTCGATCACCCGGCTGTAGCGCGCGTCGCCCTTCTGCCGCAGGAAGTCGGTGTTCAGCCCTTGCAGGTAAAGGGCCCGCGCAATCAAGATCAGAAACCACACCAGCAGCAACCAGATCATGATGCGCGCGCGCCCGGTCGGCAGCTTCAGCATCGGCACGCTGCGTCCGCGTGTAGCCCCGTTGTTCAGCCCGTAACTCATGGCTGCGCCGCCTTAGAGCGAAACTCGCGCAGCGAGACCTCGTCCCTCTCTCCCCCTGGGAGAGAGCTAGGAGAGAGGGCGCTTTTTGCCGGCTGCACCACCTGAATGCGCGAGGCGTCAGGCACCTGCATCTGCAGGTAGGCCGTAGCGATTTTCTCGATCCGGGCATGCATCGCCCAGGTGCTTTGCTCCAGCTGCAACTGCCCCCACTCCACTTCCATCTTTTTCGCCAGCTCCTGCTCCTGCTGCAG
>JAUYEK010000175.1 GCA_030691435.1 Sulfuricella sp.
GGGATTGGGGGGAGGGGCAAACAACCCACCTACAACCTGGTGGTTCCGCGCTCGGCCTGCCCGTCCTGCAGTCACATGATTTCGGCATGGGAAAACGTTCCGGTGATTTCATGGCTGATTTTGCGCGGACGTTGCGCTCACTGCAAGGCCTCGATCAGCCCGCGTTATCCCATCGTTGAAGCCCTTACCGGCATTATCAGCGGTTACGTCGCTTGGCATTTCGGCTTTGGGCCGACCGCCCTGGCCGCCCTGCTATTCACCTGGGCGCTGATCGCGCTGACCTTCATCGACTTCGACACCCAACTGTTGCCTGACAGCATCACCCAACCCCTGATCTGGCTCGGTCTGCTGCTCAATCTCAACGGCTTCTTCACCGGCCTGGACTCCGCCCTGGTCGGGACGGTGGCGGGCTACCTGTCGCTCTGGAGCGTTTACTGGCTGTTCAAGCTGGTTACAAAAAAGGAAGGCATGGGCTACGGTGATTTCAAGCTGCTTGCCGCGATCGGCGCATGGCTGGGCTGGCAGATGTTGCCGCTGGTCATCCTGCTTTCTTCGCTGGTCGGAGCGGTGGTCGGCATTTCACTGATCCTGTTTGCCGGCCATGGCCGACAGATCCCGATTCCCTTCGGCCCCTACCTCGCAGGCGGGGGCCTGATCGCCCTGCTGTGGGGAAAGCCAATCACCCAGGCTTATCTCGGACTTTAAATCCAAAAAAGCAGTTCAGCCACGGATTACCACAGATGTACACAGATTATCAATGAGTTACCTTTCTCATCTCAGGCACCTTCCGGATGAATGGCAAACTTCACGCAACGCACTGTTTCGCCTAGAGGCGCCTACTTTTGGTATCCGTATTCATCCGTGTTCATCTGTGGTTAATCTTCGATGTTAGTGATCGGCCTCACTGGCGGCATTGGCAGCGGCAAAAGCAGCGTCGCCAGAATTTTTGCCGCCTTGGGTGCCGCCGTCATCGACACCGATGAGATCGCGCATCGCCTGACGGCAAAAGACACTCCGGCCCTTGCCGCCATCATCGAGCAGTTCGGTTCCAGCTACCAATTACCGGATGGAAACCTCGACCGCGCCAGGTTGCGCAAACGGGTGTTTTCCGATCATGCCGCCAAGGAACAACTGGAAAAGCTTCTCCACCCTCTCATCAAACAACAGGTCGTTTCGGAAATGGCTGAGGCGCAGGGGCCCTACCTGGTGCTGGTAATCCCGCTGTTTTTTGAGACCGGTGCATACCGCGATCTGGTTGACAGGGTACTGGTGGTGGACTGCGATGAAAACCAGCAAATCTCCCGAACCATGTCCCGTAGCAAGCTTTCCACCGAAGAGGTGCGGTCCATCGTGGCCCACCAGGTTCCTCGCGCGGAACGCATCAAACAAGCCGATGACATCCTGTCCAACCGGGGTAACTACGCAGACCTCGAAGAACACGCCAAGGAGTTACATCAGCATTATTTGACGCTGGCATTACAGCGGCGGGCCTGAAGCCGCTTCACTAAAAATCAAAATAATTCAAAGTTTCATGTAATTATGTTAATACAACTTATTGTCATATCGCTTATAATTCGGCAGAATTGAACTTTGCCGACTCCAGACCCGACAGTGATCACCTACGACCACCCTCTTAATGAGCGGATTCGCACTCTCCTGCGACTGGAGGATCTCTATGCCAAAGCGCATTACTTTTCCTCCCAGTCGCATCAGATGGATCACCACGCCGCACTGTTGATTGTGTTCGAAATTCTGGAAGTTTCCTGCCGCGCCGATCTAAAATCCGACCTGCTCCAGGAACTCGAGCGGCAGAAGCAAACCCTGGAAGCCCTGCGCAACAATCCCGCCATTTCGGAAGAAGCCTTGAATGAGGTGCTGCGCGACATCGACAATGTCGCCAGCCGTCTGCGCAGCCTGCCCGGCAAAGTCGGCCAGCACCTGCGCGAGAACGAATGGCTGATGAGCATCAAGCAGCGCACTTCCATCCCCGGCGGAGTATGCGAATTCGATCTGCCCTCCTATCATTTTTGGCTAAACCAGGATGAAAATCTGCGCCGTCAGGATCTGACGGAATGGCTAGTGCCGATGCTGCCGATTCGGGATGGATTGAGGATCATCCTGCGCATGCTGCGCGACAGCGGCAAATCCAGCCGCCACACCGCACAGCAAGGCGCATTTCAGCAAATGCTGAGCGGCAGGGTGGCGCAGATGCTGCGCATCTCAGTCGCACGCGACTTGCCCTGCTTCCCCGAAATCAGCGCCAACAAATATGCGATCAACATCCGCTTCACCGCTCTGGGCGGCACCCAGAAACCACGGGGATGCGACACCGATGTTGAATTTGACATGACCCTTTGCAACCTTTAGTCCTGGCAATCATTAATTGGCATTACCGCACATGAACACCCCGGCAAAACCCGCGCCCTCCGTCGCCTGCCCAATTTGCGGCAATCCCGCGCCCTTCAGCCCGAAAAATCCATTCCGCCCGTTCTGCTCGGAGCGCTGCAAGCTGATAGACCTCGGTGAGTGGGCGAAGGAGGGCTATCGTATCCCGCTAGCCGAGGAAGAGATGGAAAAGGGCGAGAATCTCAACTAATTCCATTTCTCGTTAATTAAGATGATTTTGTAGGAGCGGCCTTGGCCGCGATAACCACCG
>JAUYEK010000181.1 GCA_030691435.1 Sulfuricella sp.
CCTGATCGAAAGTGATCATGCCGAGTTCGTTGGACTTGGCCATGATCTCCTTGATCTCGTGTACCTCGCCCTTGAAGACCAGGTCCGCAATCAGCGGCGAGTTGAGCATGATCTCGATGGCCGCAGCGCGCCCCTTTCCGCCCGCTTTGGGGATGAGACGCTGCGAGATCAGCGCCTTGAGATTCAGGGACAGGTCCATCAAGAGCTGCTGGCGCCGCTCCTCCGGGAAGAAGTTGATGATCCGGTCAAGCGCCTGGTTGGCGCTGTTGGCGTGCAGCGTGCCCATCGCCAGGTGGCCGGTTTCGGCAAAGGCAATCGCATGCTCCATCACCTCGCGGTCTCGGATCTCGCCGATCAGGATCACGTCCGGCGCCTGGCGCAGGGTGTTTTTCAGCGCCGCTTCCCAGGAATCGGTGTCCACGCCCACCTCGCGCTGGGTCATGATGCAGTTGATGTGCGGATGCACGTATTCGACCGGGTCCTCGATGGTGATGATGTGGCCGTAGCTGTTCTGGTTGCGGTAGCCGATCATCGCCGCCAGGGAAGTGGATTTTCCCGAACCGGTGCCGCCGACGAAGATCACCAGGCCGCGCTTGGCCATCGCCACGTCCTTGAGCACTTCAGGCAGGCCGAGGTCTTCCATCTTCGGGATGGTGGTCGTGATGGTGCGCAGCACCATGCCGATCCGGCCTTGCTGGATGAAGGTGTTGACGCGGAAGCGCCCGATATCCGGCGGGCTGATGGCGAAATTGCATTCCTTGCTCGCCTCGAATTCGGATGCCTGTTTGTCGTTCATGACAGCGCGGGCGAGTTCCTTGGTATGCTGCGGCGTCAGCTTCTGGCTGGAAACCGGCGTCATCTTGCCGTCCACCTTGATGGCGGGGGGAAAGTCGGCGGTGATGAACAGGTCCGAGGCCTTCTTCGACAGCATCAACCGCAACAGGTCGTGCATGAATTTGACTGCTTGATCGCGTTCCATAGTGCGTTTCCTTAACCGGCGAAGTTGTCTTTGTTTGCGGCCTTGAGGCGCGCTTCGGCACTGGACACGACGCCGCGCTTGACCAGTTCGGTCAGATTCTGATCCAGCGTCTGCATGCCGACATTCCCGCCGGTCTGGATCGCCGAGTACATCTGGGCGATCTTGGCCTCGCGGATCAGGTTGCGGATCGCGGGGGTACCGATCATGATCTCGTGCGCGGCGACGCGGCTCTGGCCGTCCTTGGTCTTGAGCAGGGTCTGTGAAATCACCGCGCGCAGGGATTCCGACAGCATCGAGCGCACCATGTCCTTGTCCGCCGCCGGAAACACATCCACGATCCGGTCGATGGTCTTGGCGGCGGAACTGGTGTGCAGGGTGCCGAACACCAGGTGGCCGGTTTCCGCTGCGGTCAGCGCCAGGCGGATGGTTTCCAGGTCACGCAGCTCGCCCACCAGAATCACGTCCGGATCTTCACGCAAGGCCGAACGCAGGGCGTTGTTGAAGGACAGGGTATGCGGGCCGACCTCGCGCTGGTTGATCAGGCACTTTTTGCTTTCATGCACGAATTCGATCGGGTCTTCCACCGTCAGGATATGGCCGTACTCTTTTTCGTTGATGTAGTTGACCATCGCTGCCAGGGTGGTGGACTTGCCCGAGCCGGTCGGCCCGGTCACCAGCACGATGCCGCGCGGCTGGTCGGAGATTTCCTTGAAGATCTCCGGGCATTTCAGTTCTTCCAGCGACAGCACCTTGGAAGGAATGGTACGGAACACCGCAGCGGCGCCGCGGTTCTGGACGAAGGCGTTGACGCGAAAGCGCGCCAGGTTGGGAATCTCGAAGGAGAAGTCGACCTCCAGGTTTTCCTCGTAAAACTTGCGCTGACCGTCGTTCATGATGTCGTACACCATGCCGTGAACATCCTTGTGCTCCAGCACTGGCACATTGATACGGCGGATATCGCCATGCACCCGGATCATCGGCGGCAGGCCAGCCGACAGATGCAGGTCGGAAGCCTTGTTTTTTACCGAAAAGGCAAGCAAATCCGAGATTTCCATTATAATTTCCTTATATGCACAAACGCGTCCCGCCATTATGACAACTATAACAAACGCATTGCAAGCCGTGCGGCAACGCATCGCACTGGCTGCCGCCGCAGTCGGCCGGCCAGCCGCGGGCATCCAGCTGCTGGCCGTCAGCAAAACCTTTCCTGCCGCTGCGGTGCGCCAGGCCTATACGGCCGGACAGCGCGCCTTCGGCGAAAGCTATGTGCAGGAGGCGATGGAGAAGGTTGCAGTGCTCAACGATTTGCCGCTGAAATGGCACTTCATCGGCCCGATCCAGAGCAACAAGACCCGTCCGATCGCCGAAAGTTTTGCCTGGGTGCACAGCCTGGATCGGGCCAGGATCGCCGACCGGCTGTCCGCAGGTCGGCCATCGAACCTGCCCGACCTGCAGGTGTGCCTGCAAGTCAACGTCAGCGGAGAATCCAGCAAAAGCGGCGTTGCGCCGGAAGATTTGCCGGCCCTGGCACGCTACGTGCAGACCCTGCCGCGCCTGAAACTGCGCGGGCTGATGGCGATCCCCGAGCCGACCGACGACCCCGTGAAACAGCGCCTGGCCTTCGTCCGCCTGCGCCAACTACTGGAGCAGCTCAACGCCGAAGGCTTTCAGCTCGACACCTTGTCGATGGGCATGTCGGACGACCTGGAAGCGGCGATAGCCGAGGGCGCGACGATAGTGCGGGTGGGCAGCGCGATTTTCGGGGAACGGCACAAAACCCTAAAAAAAGATTAACCACGAATGACACGAATGTTCACGAATGAAACACGAATAGCTGATTATTCGTGTTTCATTCGTGTCATTCGTGGTGTCTTGCTTTTTAGGCTAAAACTAATTCAGGAATAAATTATGAACATCACCTTCATCGGCGGCGGCAACATGGCCGGCGCGCTCATCACCGGCCTGCTGCAAAAGGGCTTCGACCCGACCGCCATCGGCGTGGTGGAAATCTCTGCGGAAAGCCGCGCCCGGCTGAGTGCAAAATTCGGCATCGCCACCCACGAGGAAATCAGCGCGGCAGCCATTTCCGGCGATGTCATCGTGCTGGCAGTGAAGCCGCAGCAACTGCACGGCGTTGCCACGCAACTGCATGGGCTGCTCGACGGCAAGCTGGTCATTTCCATCGCCGCCGGGGTGCGCAGCGCCGATCTCTCTAACTGGCTGGGCGGCCATGCCGTAATCGTCCGCGCCATGCCGAATACGCCGGCGATGGTACTGGCGGGCGTTACCGGCCTATACGCCCTGCCCGGTGTGCCCGAACACCAGCGCCGGCAGGCCGAAACCATACTCGGCGCGGTGGGCACGACGCTGTGGCTGGAGAAGGAAGCGCAAATGGATGCCATCACCGCCATTTCCGGCAGCGGCCCGGCCTACGTGTTCCTCTTCATCGAAGCCTTGCAGGAAGCTGCCATGGAACTGGGCTTCACCCCGGATCAAGCGCGTACCCTCAGCCTGGAAACTTTCCTCGGTGCCGCCAAGCTTGCCAGTCAAAGCAGCGAGGACGCCGCCACCCTGCGTGCGCGCGTCACCTCCAAGGGCGGCACCACCGAACGCGCCATTCTTGTGATGGAGACCGCCGGAATCAAGCGGGTCATCAGCCAAGCCGCGCAGGCGGCCTGCCTGCGCTCGCGCGAGCTGGGAGACGAACTGGGTAAAATGGGTGCCGGAGGATAACTTGTAATTTTCATCCCCAATAACCCATAAACCCGGATTATCCATTGGAATGTTCGTGCCTGTAGGAGCGCCGCCCTCGGCGCGAATGCGACCGCAAATCGCGGCGAGGGCGCCGCTCCCACAGACAAAAT
>JAUYEK010000182.1 GCA_030691435.1 Sulfuricella sp.
TCTATGTCGGCAAGGGCAAGCATTCGCCGGCCTGGATGCTGGAGCTATTGGAAAACCGGAACCGCACCCACTCCGCGCCCACCTTCGCGCCGGATGGCTTGTACCTTGCGGGCATCGGTTACGATCCGAAATGGGCTATTCCCAATCTTTCGAGAATGCCGAATTTTGCTTTTGGCTGAGCTGAGATTAAACTTCCCCCTTTGCATTGAAAACCAAGCATGACCCGAATCAAGATATGCGGCATCACCCGCAGCGAGGATGCGCTGGTCTGCGCCCAGGCCGGCGCTGATGCCATCGGACTGGTGTTCTATCCGCCCAGTCCGCGCCACGTTGTAGCAGCGCAGGCAGCAGCGATTGCCCGTGTCCTGCCGCCTTTCGTCACCACTGTCGGCCTGTTCGTCAACCCTGCGGTTGAGCAGGTGGAAGCGGTGCTTAACGAGGTGCATCTGGATGTGCTGCAATTCCACGGTGACGAGCCGCCGGAATTCTGCGCCGGCTTCGGTGTTCCCTATCTGAAGGCAATTCGCGTCAAAGCGGGGGTGGATTTGGTACAATGCGCAATTCGTTACCAGGAAGCCCAAGGCCTGCTGCTGGATGCCTATGTTGATGGCTCGCCGGGCGGCACCGGGCAGTCCTTCGACTGGGAACTGATCCCGGCTGGATTGCCGCTACCGGTGATTTTGTCCGGGGGACTTTCGCCTGCCAACATCGCAGATGCGATTCGCCGCGTGAGGCCGTGGGCGGTGGATGTGTCGAGCGGGGTAGAGGCGGCAAAGGGAATCAAGGATGCGGCGAAGGTCGCCGCGTTCATCGAAGGAGTGCGTAAGGGGTGCAAACCCCAAGGAGTGTGAACAAGTGCAGATGTATGATTTGCCGGATCAGGCCGGCCATTTCGGGCCTTACGGCGGAATTTTCATGGCGGAAACGCTGATGACGGCTGTCGAGGAATTGCGCCAGCAATATCTGCGTTATCGCGATGACCCGGAGTTCAAGGCCGAGTTTGCCGACGAGCTCAAGCACTATGTCGGCCGCCCCAGCGCGATCTATCATGCCAAAAACTGGACGGAACGCCTCGGCGGCGCGCAAATCTACCTCAAGCGCGAGGATCTCAACCACACCGGCGCGCACAAGATCACCAACGCCATCGGCCAGGCTTTGCTTGCCCGTCGCATGGGCAAGAAGCGCGTCATCGCGGAGACCGGTGCGGGGATGCACGGCGTCGCGACCGCTACCGTGGCGGCGCGTTACGGCCTGGAATGCGTGGTCTACATGGGCAGCGAGGACATCAAGCGCCAGGCGCCCAACGTCTACCGCATGAAGCTGCTGGGCGCCACCGTGATGCCGGTGGAGTCGGGCTCGAAAACCCTCAAGGACGCCTGCAACGAGGCGATTCGCGACTGGGTTACCAACGTCGAAAGCACCTTCTATATTTTCGGCACCGCGGCAGGCCCGCATCCCTATCCCATGATGGTGCGTGATTTCCAGTCGGTCATCGGCGAGGAAGCCAAAAAACAGATGCCGGAAATGACCGGGCGCCAGCCGGATGCGGTGATTGCCTGCGTCGGTGGCGGCTCCAACGCCATCGGCCTGTTCTACCCTTACATCACCGACGAGAGCGTCAAGCTGATCGGCGTGGAAGCGGCCGGTCTCGGCCTCGAAACCGGCAAGCACGCTGCACCGCTGAATGCCGGTACGCCCGGCGTGCTGCACGGCAACCGGGTCTATCTGATGCAGGACGAGAACGGCCAGATCATCGAAACCCATTCCATCTCTGCCGGGCTGGATTTTCCCGGCGTCGGCCCCGAGCATTGCTGGCTCAAGGACAGTGGTCGTGCCGAATACGTCGCGGTGACCGATGCTGAGGCGCTGCAGGCATTCCACGATCTGTGCCGCTTCGAGGGCATCATCCCGGCACTGGAATCGAGCCATGCGCTGGCTTACGCGGCCAAACTTGCCCCCACCCTGCCGCGCGACAAGATTCTGCTGGTCAACCTGTCCGGTCGCGGCGACAAGGACATGAACACGGTGGCGGAGTTGTCGGGAATCAAGTTTTAAGGATGACTACATGAAAAGCATCCCACACGCGATTCAGTATCAGGGCAGTAAGCGCAATTTGGCGCCTGCGATTCTGCGTTATGTTTCTGGAAGTGTGGATAAGTTGGTCGAACCCTTT
>JAUYEK010000189.1 GCA_030691435.1 Sulfuricella sp.
AGGTGGGGAATGCCTTCATAGACGGAAAGTTCGAGCATTTTCGGGTCGACCAGGATCAGCCGCACCTTGGCGGGATCGGCCTTGTAGACCAGGCTCAGAATCATGGCGTTGATCGCCACCGATTTGCCCGAGCCGGTGGTGCCTGCCACCAGCACATGGGGCATTTCCCCAGGTCTGCCACCACCGCCTTGCCGGCGATGTCCTTGCCCATGGCGATGGTGAGCGGTGAGGCCATGTCGGCGTAAACTTTTGAGCCGAGTATCTCGCGCAAGCGCACCACCTGCCGCTTGGGATTGGGGATTTCCAGCCCCATGCAGTTTTTGCCGGGGATGGTTTCCACCAGGCGAATGCTGACCACCGACAGGGCACGCGCCAGATCCCTGACCAGGTTGGTGATCTGGCTGCCCTTCACGCCCACCGCCGGCTCGATCTCGTAGCGCGTGATCACCGGGCCGGGATAGGCGGCAATGACTTTGACCTCGACGCCGAAATCGGCCAGCTTGCGTTCGATCAGGCGGGAGGTATATTCCAGAGTCTCCGGGCTGAGCGTTTCGGTATCGGCTTCCGCCTCATCCAGCAGGTTCAGCGGGGGCAAGGGCGAATCAGGCAGATTGTCGAACAGCGGCGCCTGCACCTCGCGCTCGGTGAGCGGAATCTGGGGGATGAGCATCTGCGGTTGCTCGATGTGAACCGGCCTGTGGTCATCGAACCGCTTTTTCTCTTCCACGACTTCCTCGCGCTTGTTCAGCGCGACCGAGCCGGCGCGCCGATCCTGCCAGGCATCCCAGGTGCGGAATATCCACAGAGTGCTGTTTTCCATGGCGCCGCCAAGGCCTTCCATGACTTTCAGCCACGACATGCCGGTGAACAGGCTGAAGCCTACCGCCATGCTCAGCAGCAATATCAACGTGGCGCCGGTGAAGCCCATGCTGGTGGCCAGGTAACTGCTGACCACCGATCCGATCATCCCTCCCGGTGCGAGTGGAAGGGCGGCTTTGAGGCTGTACAGACGCAACGCTTCCAGGCCGCTGCTGGCAAGCAGGAGAACGACAAAACCGGTGGCCGCAACGAACAGTGAGCGCCGGTCGGACAAGCCTGCGCTTTCAATGCGCCGGTAGCCCCACCAGATCACATAGAGGGAAAACACCACCCACCAGTAGGCTGAAAAACCGAATACATAAAGCAGCATGTCCGCCAGCCAGGAGCCCAACTCGCCGCCGACATTGTGAACGGTAAGCCTGCTGCCGCTGTGCGACCAGCCCGGATCGGCATGGTCGTAGCTGAACAATACCAGCGCCAGATACAAGGCCACGGCCACCACCGCCAGCCAGCGCGCTTCACGGAGCAGGCCGGACAATTTCGGCGAGAGCGGCTCGGGGGGAGCCCTGCGGTTCGTGCCCCGAGCATTCTGGCTATAAGTCGATTTAGTGTTGAGCGCCATTATTTTGATGTGTGGTATGACGCCACGATTATAGCAATACCTACTCGACAAACCATGTTAGAATGATTCTAATTATTGGAGCATCTGCTTTACAGAACTCCGCCTCGGGAGTGGCAACATTTCGACCTTTGCGATAACCTCTATTTTTTCGGGAGAACACTCAAGATGTCCGCAAAACACTGCAAATTACTTATTCTAGGTTCCGGCCCAGCCGGCTACACCGCTGCCATTTACGCCGCCCGCGCCAACCTCAATCCCGTGATGATCACCGGCATGCAGCAAGGCGGCCAGCTCACCACCACCACCGAAGTGGACAATTGGCCCGCCGACGTCATGGGCGTGCAGGGCCCGGAACTGATGGAGCGCTTCCAGAAACATGCCGAGCGCTTCAATACCGAAATCATTTTCGATCAAATCCACACCGCCAAGCTCACCGAGAGGCCATTTACCCTGATCGGCGACTCCGGCACTTACACCTGCGACGCACTGATTATCGCCACCGGCGCCTCCGCCAGATACCTCGGCCTGCCATCCGAACAGGCGTTCATGGGCAAGGGTGTGTCCGGTTGTGCTACCTGCGACGGTTTCTTCTACAAGAACCAGAATGTCGCCGTGGTCGGCGGCGGCAATTCCGCCATCGAGGAAGCGCTGTACCTGTCCCACATCGCCAGGCATGTCACGCTGGTACACCGCCGCGACACCTTCAAGGCGGAAAAGATCATGGTCGACAAGCTGCACGACCGGATCAAGAACGGCAACATCAGCCTCGAAGCATTCTGCGAACTGGATGAGGTGCTGGGCGACAAGACCGGCGTTACCGGCATGCGCATCAAGAATGTGAAGGATGGCAGCACCAAGGATATCCAGTTGCATGGCATCTTCATCGCCATCGGCCACAAGCCCAATACCGATCTGTTCCAGGAACAACTGGAACTGGAGGGCGGCTACATCGTCACCCGTGGCGGCAATCATGGCAATGCTACTGTCACCAGTATCGATGGCGTTTATGCCGCCGGCGACGTGCAGGATCACATCTACCGCCAAGCCATCACCAGCGCCGGAACCGGTTGCCAGGCCGCACTCGACGCGGAGCGTTATCTCGACAATCTGGGCAAGTGACCGAAAAACGCAAAAACTCCAACGGGCACAAGGGTGGCGGCAAAACAATGCCGCCATCCTTGTCCGATGACGAATCCAGCCTCTTCCGCACCAGCATCGGCAACACCCGGCCTTTGCCGGATAACGGCAAGACCATATTTCCACCCGACCTCCCTTGGCCTGTTCTCCGGCAAAACCGGACTGACACAAACCCGTTATCGGTGGATGGCTTAAGTGACCATATCCCCCTGGAACTGGCAGAAACCGAAGAGGAGTTTTTCTTCCTGCGCCCCGGCGTGGCGCCTCTGACCATGAAGAGACTGCGCCGCGGTTACTGGGCGATTCAGGCCGAACTTGACCTGCACGGCATGACCAGCGACGAGGCCAGAACCTGTTTGATCGGATTTCTCGACGAATGCAAACAACTCGGCCTGCGCTGCGTGCGGGTCATACACGGCAAGGGACTAAGCTCCCGGAACCGCGAGCCGGTGTTAAAGCTGAAAACGGCCAGCTGGCTCATGCAACGCGACGAGGTTCTGGCTTTCTGCCAGGCACGGCCGATGGATGGCGGCAGCGGCGCGGCGATCGTGCTTCTCAGGGCGGCCCGGCGCTAACAGTTATTCCCCCTTCGGTTGTAGTGTCCAACATGGTGCATGTATAGTCGCAGTACATCCGCTGGGCAGAAACCAGCCACAGGCGGCAAATAGGTCAAACTGTTGATGAATCTCGCACCGCAACCCGTTAAGAAAAAACAAATGAACGACAGCCTGTGATTTCCGACTACCACGCAAAATACTTTGCCCATGAACTGACTCGTCGCTGCCCGCCAGACAGTGTTGAGAAGCTGGCCGGAGCGCTTGTCGATGCGCAGGTTGACCTGAATCCGCATCAGGTTGATGCAGCGCTGTTCGCGTTCAACTCGCCGCTCTCCAAAGGGGCGCTACTGGCGGACGAAGTGGGCCTGGGCAAAACGATTGAGGCGGGCCTGGTGCTTTCGCAAAAGTGGGCGGAACGCAAGCGGCGAATTCTGATAATAACGCCGTCCAACCTGCGCAAGCAGTGGTTTCAGGAGATGGCCGAGAAGTTTTTTCTGCCTTGCCGGATTCTCGAAGCCAAGTCCTACAACACCGCAATCAAGCAAGGTCAGTTCCGCCCCTTCGAGGCACCGGAAATCGTCATTTGCTCCTATCAGTTCGCCAAGAGCAAGGCAGGCGATGTTCAAGCAGTGCCGTGTGACTTGGTGGTCATCGACGAAGCGCACCGGCTGCGCAATGTCTACAAGCCAGCGAACATCATTGCCAACACGCTCAAACTGGCTCTGGCCGGTAAGCACAAGCTGCTGCTCACCGCGACACCGTTACAGAATTCCCTGCTGGAATTGTTCGGCCTGGTGAGCTTCATCGACGAACATGCCTTCGGCGATCTAAAAAGCTTCCGCGAACAGTTCGCCAATCTGAATCAGGAACAGGTATTCAAGACGCTCAAGGCGCGGCTGAAGCCCGTTTGCCATCGCACACTGCGGCGGCAGATCACAGCGTACATCCCCTACACCAAACGCCTACCCCTGGTGGAGGAATTCACCCCGGAGGAAAGCGAGGACAGGCTCTACCACCTCGTTTCCGAATACCTGCAACGGGATAATCTGCAAGCCCTGCCTTCCGGGCAGCGCAGCCTGATGACACTGGTTTTGCGCAAACTGCTGGCATCAAGCACCTTTGCCATTGCGGGTGCGCTGACCTCGATTTCAAACCGGCTCAAGGCCAAGCTCCGCAAGCAGACACCGACTGAATCGCTCGAAGACGAACTGGATCAGGATTACGAAGCGCTGGATGAAACCGCTGAGGAATGGGCTGAAGACGAACCGGTCGAATTTCTCACTGAAGCCGACCGCCAAGCGCTTGAACAGGAAATCGCCGACCTCGACGCTTTTGCCGCTCTTGCTTCCTCCATCGAACACAATGCCAAGGGGAAAGCCCTGCTCAAGGCGCTGGGCGTCGCCTTTGCCAAGGCGCAAGAGATCGGCGCGGCGCAGAAGGCCATCATCTTCACCGAATCGCGTCGCACCCAGAGCTATTTGTTGCGCCTGCTGGCAGACAGCCCGTTTCGTGACGGCATCGTGCTGTTCAATGGCTCCAACACCGACGACCGTTCCAAGCTAATCTACAGCCAGTGGCTGGAACGCCACCAAGGCAGCGACCGGGTTACCGGTTCGCGTAGCGCAGACATGCGCTCGGCGCTGGTGGATTACTTCCGCGAGGAAGGGCGCATCATGATCGCCACCGAGGCCGGGGCCGAAGGCATCAACCTCCAGTTCTGTTCGCTGGTGGTGAATTATGACCTGCCCTGGAACCCACAGCGAATAGAGCAGCGCATCGGTCGCTGCCACCGCTACGGCCAGAAGTACGACGTGGTCGTGGTGAACTTCATCAACCGCAAGAATGCAGCCGACCAGCGCGTCTTCGAACTGCTGTCCGAAAAGTTCCAGCTCTTCGAAGGTGTTTTCGGCGCCAGCGACGAAGTGCTGGGCGCCATCGAGTCCGGCGTGGACTTCGAAAAGCGCATTGCCGCCATCTATCAGAATTGTCGCAAACCGGATGAAATCCAGAGCGCCTTCAACCAGCTCCAGCTTGAACTGAGCCTGGAAATAAACGAATCCATGACGCGCACACGCCAGCAGTTATTGAAAAATTTCGACGACGAAGTGCGCGAAAAGCTCAAAGTGTGTGACGAAGCCTCCAAGGCTTATCTCAACCGCTACGAACGCCTGCTCATGCAGCTCACGCAGCATGAACTGAACGGCCAGGCCGAATTTATGGGCGACGCCTCGTTTAGTTTGAAGGCGCAGCCCTTCCCGGAGCAAGCCGCCGTCATCCCGCTGGGTCTGTATGAGCTGCCGCGACGTACCGGCGAGGCGCATCTTTACCGGCTGAATCATCCACTCGCCGAGATACTGGTGGCGCAGGCAAAGGGCCGGGAACTGCCACCCGCCGAGATTCAGTTCGACTACGGCCAGCACGATGGCAAAATCACGCCGCTGGAACCACTCATCGACCAAGCCGGCTGGCTCACCCTCACGCTTTTCAGTGTCGAATCCCTCGATCAGGCGGAAGATCACCTGATTTTTGCGGCAACCACCGACGACGGCCAGACGCTGGACGAAGAAGTCGCGGCACGCCTGCTGACGCTGCCCGGCACATCCTCCCCTCTCCCGCAGGGCTGGGGTGAGGGTGGGTTCAAAGAAGCGCTAGACATCCAGACCCAGCAACGCCAAGCCGCCATCCAGCGCAGCATTTCAGAACGCAATGCCCGTTTCTTCGAGGCCGAAGCCGACAAGCTCGACGGTTGGGCCGACGACCTCAAGGTGGGCCTGGAACGCGAGATTAAGGAACTCGACCGCCAGATCAAGGAAGCACGCCGTGCCGCCACCACCGCGCTGACGCTGGAAGAAAAGCTTGGGGGGCAGAAGCAGATCAAGGCCCTCGAAGCCCAGCGCAACCAGAAGCGGCGGTCGCTATTCGACGCGCAGGATCAAGTGGACAAGCAGCGCGAAGAATTGATTGAACAGATTGAGGGAAAACTCGCCCAGAAAACGCGGATGGAGCGGCTGTTCCAGCTACGTTGGCGGCTTGGTTGAAAATTTCGCGCACAGGCTCGCCTGTTGAGCCTGCTGGTCAGATACAATTGATGACGGGCGCATCATGGCAATCAGGAATGCGGATCACCCCTGATTTTAATTATGGCGAATTCGCCATAATTAAAAGCCAGGCAGGCTTGAACAGCTACAAAATCAGCGTAAAAGAATGGGTGGAAAAAACCCATGCGATAGGCCTCCAGGCAACGGCTGGCAGATATGGCGGAACCTACACACCTCTCGATATATGGGATATTTCGTGTGGAGAGCCCGGAGAAACGATAGAATTGCCCGAAATGCGAGGAGAGCATCATGGCAAGCGGTAAAGTATTGCGACAACTGTTTCGGGCGGGAACTGGCGGCGACCTCGCCGCCTTCAAGGCAGCGTCGAAATCCATTATCGAGGAGGAACGGCAGAAGCAGCACCACCTGCTGGCCAACGATCTGGAGCAGATTCTTTATGGCGAATCGAAGCCCATCGCCTCGAATTCTTTCCTGCGTCTGCCATCGAACGTGCCGACGGACAAGGAGCGTGGCCTGCCCCTCCTGGACATTCGGCAATCGCAGCGATCCCTCGAAGAGTTGATTTTGTCCAAATCAGGATTGTCGGCTGTAGAGGATATTCTGGAAGAGCATCGTCGCGCAGATGTTCTCAGATCCTACGGGTTGCAGCCTTCGTCAAAAGTACTGTTTTTCGGTCCTCCCGGATGCGGCAAAACTATGGCAGCGGAGGTAATTGCGTGCGAACTGGACTTGCCTCTCGCAATCGTGCGCCTTGATGCGCTGGTTTCATCCTATCTGGGTGAAACGGCAGCCAACTTGCGCAAGGTCTTTGACTTCATCGACCAGAACGAGGTAGTGGCCCTATTTGATGAATTTGATGCCTTGGGCAAGGAGCGCGCTGACAACAGCGAACACGGCGAACTGCGGCGGGTTGTCAATGCCGTGCTGCAAATGATGGACGCCTACCGTGGCAGAAGCCTGCTCATCGCCGCCACCAACCATGAACAAATATTGGATAGTGCAGTATGGCGTCGCTTCGACGACACCATCGAGTTCCCACTGCCTTCAGCCGAATTGCTGCCCCAGGTCTTGCAATTGAAACTGCGAGGCGTGCGCCGTCAGTTTGAAGTCGATGCGCCGGCATTAGCGAAAATATTC
>JAUYEK010000199.1 GCA_030691435.1 Sulfuricella sp.
GCGCAACTCGCGCTGCGCGCTCAGACAGTGCTCGCCGACTGCCCCCGGCCCGGCTGTGCTGCTCGGCGGCGGAGCAAGGGGACCGAAAAGCAAAACAACACAAAACCGCCCTCCCTGCCGGGAGGGCACCCACAACACCAAAATCCCCCTTCTGCACCGCCTCGGTTTTTCTGGCGAAGCGGGGGCCGGCGGCTGCGTTTGTCTGTGGCCAAAGGCCGAGTTTAACGCGGCCGCCCGCTTCGCCAGAAAAACCGAGGGAAGCCCGAAGGGCCGGCGCGGGTGGGTGCCTTTTTGTTTGGTTACTTACTATTTTGGGCAAGCAAAATAAAGTAACCTGCTGCCGGGCAGCCCCCGGCATCCAAACATCTGCGCGAAGCGCACTCAAAACCTGCGGCGTAATGAAATTAGGGCTACGTCCCATATTTTTCCTTGCCGCTTGTAAAGGAGAGTAAACATGGACGAAACAACTATTAGCTGCATCGCGGATGCCTACAAACAGCCACTGGCCGATTTGGTCGTCAACGTTCACCAGCGGCAGTCCGTGTGGGCTTACATCGAGAAAGACTACGCCATTCCACTCATTCTTCTCTCGGTTGCCATGTTCGAGTCCTATATGGTCCGTGCTGCGTTTCTCGCGCTCCCGGCTGATCAGAGACTCCATATCCCCGCCACGCTCGAAGAGCAGGTCGTGTCGGGCAATCTTGAAACGGGGAACAAAATTTTCCGAAGGTTGTACGCCGACTATCCAATGATGGTTGAAATCGACGAAGTCTATGTCTTGAGAGATGCGCTCACTCACAACCATTTGTGGGAATTTGAGCGCAGCGATGGAGTGGCGTTACGACGGATACTTGGCGGCAACGCCTCGTATAAAAATAACGTGGACTTCGACACTTTGAAGACAAAGTCCCTGGAACTGCCAATTGTTCCTGGACATCAAGACTGGTTTACCGCTTCGAAGTGTTTCAGGGTGCTATGGGATGCGTGGGGATACATCGAAACGAGGGAGCCGCGCCACGTTGTGTCACGTAAAGGCGCGTTTAATGTTCGCATCAAGCCTAATTGTTTTCCGCAGTTCGAGGGGAGGAATTCAGTCTGTCTAGCTGAGTTGTTTGCGATGCCGTTGGCGACTTAGCTAGGCAGGTATCCACGATCAATGCGGACTCGATTGATCCTGAGTTGTTAGAACTCTGATTCAGGCGGCAAGCGGTTCGCGCGGTTTGACGCTGCTCTCGATCATTGACTAAACCGCTACGCCTCGATTCATGGGCCGTTCCCGGCCCAGTTTTCGATGACGAGTCCGGGGTAATCCTTGAAATCGGCTTCGTTGTTGGTGACCAGGATTACGGAAAGGCTGATGGCGTGGGCGGCGATGAGGCGATCCAGCGCATCCCGCTTGCGATCCCGCACTGCGGCGCGCACGATGCCGTAGCTCGCTGCGGCATCGCCGTCGAAAGCCAATACGGGTACATCGGCAAGCAGGGCGAGGAGTGCTGTTTCTGCGGCGGTGCGGCTTGCTGGATGGCATTCAACGCCATAGCGTAATTCTGCGAGCGTAATCGATGACATCATGACCTCACCGTACTTCAGCGTCGCAAACCGCTCCGCCACTTCTGGCGGATGGTGGCGCATCAAGTAGATGCAGATATTGGTATCGAGCATGTAGCGCATGGCTCACCAACCCTGACGTTCGGTTTCTTCGTGGTGCTCACGTCCTTCGGCCATGAAATCGGGCGGGAAAGCGGCGAATTTATCCAACAGTCCAGCCAGAGAGCGTTTGCGTACCGGACGAATCTCCAGAATGTCACCCCTGCGTTCGATCTCGACGTCCTGCATGGCTTCGCCGAAATTCAACTCTTTGGGGATGCGTACCGCCAGGGAATTGCCGCTCTTGAAAACACGTGTCAACATGATTGCCTCCATTGATGTATATACAGTATATACATCGGTTTTCGGGTGGTCAATGTGTTGACAAAATTTGCCTCGAAAAGGTTTTTCGGCACCCTGAATCCGGCTGTAAGGCTTTTTCCTGTAAAATCACCAAATCCGCATACTTAATTTGCACGACATCATGTTAAACATCAAACGTTTTTCCACTTCGCAGCCCGACTTCCAGGCGCGGCTGACCGATCTGCTGGCCTTCGAGGGCGCGCAGGACGAGGCTATCGACAACGTGGTTGCGGGCATCCTGCGCGACGTCAAGGCGCGGGGCGATGCGGCCGTGCTGGAGTACACGCGGCGTTTCGACCAACTGGATGCGGCCTCTGCAACCGAACTGGAACTTTCGCAGCCCCGCCTCAAGCAGGCGCTCGACAACCTGCCCACCGCGCAGCGCGAGGCGCTGCAACAGGCTGCGGAGCGGGTGCGGGTTTACCACGAAAAACAATTGATGCAGTCGTGGAATTACACTGAAGCCGATGGCACCATGCTCGGCCAGCAGGTGACGGCGCTCGACCGGGTCGGCCTGTATGTGCCGGGCGGCAAGGCAGCCTATCCTTCGTCGGTGTTGATGAACGCGATTCCCGCCAAGGTGGCCGGGGTGAAAGAACTGATCATGGTGGTGCCGACACCGGGCGGCCTGGTCAACGAGCTGGTTCTGGCCGCTGCAGCGGTATGCGGCGTGGATCGGGTGTTCACCATCGGCGGGGCCCAGGCCGTTGGCGCGCTGGCCTATGGCACGCAGACCGTGCCGCAGGTGGACAAGATC
>JAUYEK010000201.1 GCA_030691435.1 Sulfuricella sp.
AGGTGGCCGGGTTGGAACTCGGCGACCTTCCGATGGGGCTTTGATAGACGTCGATGACCTTGTCGAAAAATTCCAAACCTTGCAGTTCGCCATGCGCCGCCGGCTCGGTGGCGGAGCCGTAGAGATGGCGCGACACGGCGCGGTACAGGGTGTCGTTGATCAGCGTCGATTTGCCCGAGCCGGAAACCCCGGTGACGCACACGAACAGCCCGACCGGCAAATCCAGCGTGACGTTTTTCAGGTTGTTGCCGCTGGCGTCAGTGAGCCGCAACATGCGCTTGGGGTCGGGCGCATGGCGGTTTTCCGGCACGGCTATGCGCCGAACGCCGCTTAGATACTGGCCGGTGAGCGAATTGGGGTTGTCCTGGATTTCGCGCGGCGTGCCTTCCGCGACGATTTCCCCGCCGTGCACCCCGGCGCCGGGGCCGATGTCCACCACGTGGTCGGCGGACAGGATCGCGTCGGTGTCGTGTTCCACCACGATCACGGTGTTGCCGATGTTGCGCAGGTGTTTCAGCGTTTCCAGCAGGCGGTCGTTGTCGCGCTGGTGCAGGCCGATGGAAGGCTCGTCGAGCACGTACATCACCCCGGTCAGCCCGGAGCCGATCTGGCTCGCCAAACGGATGCGCTGCGATTCGCCGCCGGACAGGGTTTCGGCGGAACGGTCGAGCGACAGGTATTCCAGCCCGACGTTGTTGAGGAAGCGCAGGCGCGCGGCGATTTCCTTGACGATCTTGTCGGCGATGGCCTGTTTCTGGCCGTCGAATTGCAGCAGCGCGAAGAAGTCGTAACACGCCTTGAGCGGCAAACGGCTGACCTCGAATAGCGCTTTGCCGCCGACCAGCACGTTGCGCGCCTCGATGCGCAGGCGCGAGCCATCGCAACTGGGACCCAGCTGGAAATTGATGTATTTCGACAATTCCTCGCGCACCCCGGCAGATTCGGTTTCCTGGTAGCGCCGCTCCAGGTTGGGCAGTATCCCCTCGAACGGATGGCTGCGCCCCTGCATGCCGCCGCGCTCTCCCAGGTATTGGAAGCGGATCGCCTCCTTGCCGCTGCCGTGCATCAGTATCTGCTGGAGGTTTTCCGGGAGTTGCTCGTAAGGCGTGGCGAGGTCGAAGCCGTAGTGGGTGGCCAGGCTATGCAGCATGCCGAAATAGAACTGGTTGCGCTTGTCCCAGCCCTTGACCGCACCCGAGGCCAGGCTCAGGTGGGGAAAGGCGGCGATGCGTTTGGGGTCGAAAAAGCTGACCTGGCCCAGGCCGTCGCACTTCGGGCAGGCGCCCATCGGATTGTTGAAGGAAAACAGTCGCGGCTCAAGCTCCGGCAGGGAATAACTGCACACCGGGCAGGAAAATTTGGCCGAGAACAGGTGCTCCTTGCCCGAGTCCATCTCTACCGCCAGCGCCTTGCCATCGGAGTGGCGCAACGCAGTCTCGAACGATTCCGCCAGGCGCTGCTTGGCGTCTGTGCGGACCTTGAGGCGATCCACCACGATGTCGACGGTGTGCTTCTTGTTCTTGTCCAGCTTGGGCAGGGCATCGATTTCATGCACCTTGCCGTCGATGCGCAGGCGCACGAAACCTTGCGCGCGCAACTCGTCGAACAGGTCGGCCTGCTCCCCCTTGCGGCCCACCACGGTGGGCGAGAGGATCATCAGTTTGGTGTCCTCGGGCAGCGCCATGACCGTGTCCACCATCTGGGAAATGCTCTGGGCGGAAAGCAGGATCTGGTGTTCGGGGCAGTAGGGGTCGCCGACGCGGGCATAGAGCAGGCGCAGGTAGTCATGGATCTCGGTAACGGTGCCGACGGTCGAGCGCGGGTTGTGGCTGGTGGCCTTCTGCTCGATCGAAATCGCCGGCGACAAGCCTTCGATCAGATCCACGTCGGGCTTTTCCATCCGCTGCAGAAACTGGCGCGCGTAGGCAGAGAGCGACTCGACGTAGCGGCGCTGCCCTTCGGCGTAAAGAGTATCGAAAGCCAGCGAGGATTTTCCCGAGCCGGACAGGCCGGTGATGACCACCAGCTTGTCGCGCGGAATGTCGAGGCTGATGTTTTTCAGGTTGTGGGTGCGGGCGCCGCGGATTTTGATCAGGTCCATGAGTTTGTGCAGAGCAAAAGGCAACCTGCTACTATACGCAATTTTGACGTTCGACCTCAACTTTATATGCACGTTCCCGACAAGATGAACCCTATCGAACTCCGCGCCAGCGTGGGGCTGGCCGGGATATTCGGTCTGCGGATGCTGGGCATGTTCCTGATCCTGCCGGTGTTCGCCATTTATGCCCATGGGCTGCCCGGCGGCGACAGCCACACCCTGATCGGCCTGGCGCTCGGCGCCTACGGCCTGACCCAGGCCATGCTGCAACTGCCTTTCGGCATGGCATCCGACCGTTGGGGGCGCAAGCGGGTGATCTATTTCGGCCTGTTGCTGTTCGTGATCGGCAGCTTTGTCGCTGCTTCCGCCAGCGACATTTATATGGTGATCGTGGGGCGCGCTATCCAGGGCGCGGGCGCGATTTCCGCCGCCGTCACCGCGCTGCTCGCCGACCTGACGCGGGAAGAGCACCGCACCAAGGCCATGGCGATGATCGGCGCCACGATCGGTCTGGCGTTTGCCGCATCGATGGCGCTGGGGCCGCTGCTGTACCAGGCAATCGGCGTACCCGGCATGTTCGAACTCACCGGCGTGCTGGCGCTGGCGGCGATGGGCGTGATCTATGCGGTCATCCCCGACCCCAAAGCCAGCCATTTCCATTCCGATGCCGGGATCGCGCCGGCGCGCCTGCGTGATGTGCTGCGCGATGATCAGTTGCTGCGCCTGAATTTCGGCATTTTCGCCCTGCACGCCGCGCAAATGGCGATGTTCGTGGTGATCCCCTTTGCCCTCCGGGAAACCGGCGGCCTGCCGGAAGCCCAGCACTGGAAAATCTACCTGCCGGTGATGCTGGGCGCATTCGCTTTCATGGTGCCGGCGATCATTTACGGCGAGAAAAAGGCCAAGCTCAAGCCGATTTTTGTTTCAGCCGTGGCCCTGTTGCTATTGTCGCAACTGCTGATGACGGTGTTGATCCAGAGCTTCTGGGGCATCATCATGATGCTGCTGCTGTTCTTCATCGCCTTCAATATTCTCGAAGCGAGCCTGCCCTCGCTGATTTCCAAGCTTGCTCCGGCACGCTCCAAGGGAACGGCCATGGGCGTGTATAATACCTCTCAGTCGCTGGGCTTGTTTGCCGGAGGCGTGACGGGCGGGTTGCTATCCCACTATGCCGGCCAGTGGTCGGTATTCGCATTCGGCGGCGCAATCAGCGCGTTATGGCTGGTGTTGGCCACCAGCATGAAAACGCCGCCCGCAGTGCGCACCCGGATGTTCCATATCGAGCCGATGTCCGCCGAAGCCGCGCGCGAACTGTCGCGCCGGCTGATCGGTCTGGACGGGGTGATGGAAGCGATAGTCGATCCCGAGGAAGGCGCCGCCACCCTCAAGGTGGAAATGGCGGGTTGGGATGAAGAGGGCGTTAATAAACTAATCGAGGGGGGAGCGTAAAATGGCATCAGTGAATAAGGCAATTATCATCGGTAACCTGGGAAAAGACCCGGAAATGCGCTACATGTCATCCGGGGATGCAATCTGCAACTTCAGCCTGGCAACCACCGACTC
>JAUYEK010000205.1 GCA_030691435.1 Sulfuricella sp.
CTGATCAAGCAGATGGCCGATGTGCGCGATGGCCGCAGGGAAAACCCGAAGATGTTCCCGTTCGCCGGCAAGCACATCATCGACATGCAGGAAATCGCCGATGTCGCCGTTTACTTGCAGAACATGAAAATTCCGCACGACAACGGCAAGGGTCCGGGCATCAATCTGGCGCGCGGCAAGGAGCTGTACATGAACGACTGCCATTCCTGCCATGGCGACAATGGCGAGGGCAGCGAGAAGAAATTCTACCCGGTACTCGCCGGCCAGCATTACAAGTACATGCTGCGCCAGATCCGCGACATCCGCGACGGCAAGCGCAGGAATGCCAGCCCAAAGATGGTGAAGGTGGTGCGGAATTACACCGATGCGGACATGGAAGCGGTGGTGGACTACATGTCCAGGCTATCCATGCCGGAGCGCAGCGCTGCCAGGCAGTGATTTATTCCCGGCATTAGCGCTGCCGCCTCGGGGCGGTAGCTGTGAATGGCCGGCCTCCGAGCACGGCAAACAGCTGCAGGATAGGGGTGATCACCGGTTCCAGCTTTTTGCGCATCAAGGTGCCGGAGGCAGTGGTAAGCGCCAGCACCGGTGTTGCCACCTCTGCGCCCATGCAGGCCAGTGCAATCATCGCCCGTATTTCTCCTGCCAGCTCCGGCACCACGTTGAGCAGTTCCCGTATTTCCACCGGCTGTTCGTTGCTGGCGCAGAGTGTTTCGGCATGGGCAAGGGCAGCCTCGACCGGGCATCCACAGGCGCCGATCCCCGTCCTCACCGCAGAAAAATAGGCCGCCACCGCGTTCAACAGGGCGACCACTACGTCCTGGTTTTCCGGGCGGCGCAATACTTCCTCGCTGGTCTGGAGGAAGGCTAGTCCCGGCCCGGATAGCAGCCGTTCCAGCTGGCGGGCGTAAGTATTGCCCTGTGCGATTAGCGGCGTCAGTTTTTCCCGCTGGGCCTCCCAGTCGGCGCGCGCAGCGTGCTGTTCCGGCAGATCGTCCGGCATACGCTCGAGAAAGCCGATGTAATAGGCATTGTCGTAGGCGCCTTTCTTCCACAGGCGCTGTCGGGTTGCCGTATCGATCAATCCCGGCTGGAGCACGATCCGCACTGTGTCGATGATGATATGGGGTTCGTTTTCGAAGGGCAGATGCTCGATCAGGTAATCTGCCAGGATTTTGCCCATTTTCCCTTGTACGACACATTCCCTCTCCAGCATGCGCCGGGCGTTGTCGGCGGTCGGCATGGCCCACCAGGCGCAACGCGCCAGTTCGTCGGTGAGCCCGTTGGAATAGGCGACCGATACTACCGCCTCGGGTTCGCCGAGCAGCAGCAGCCGATCCAGCCCTTTGTCGCGCGCTTGTCCCATCCGCGTCCAGCGCTGTATATAGACCGGATAGCCGCCGGGCGAGCCGATGGCGTGGCCCGCCAGCAATTCGCGCACCCGGCGCAGGTACTGGTCGCTGCGCCCGACCGGATGCAATTTGACCGCGGCTTCGCCGCGCGGGGACAGGCCGAGAACCGTCATGCTGGCCTCGTCGATGCGGATTGCCTGGATTTCCCCGGCGAGCAGTACATTGAGACGCAGGGCGTCTTCGGGAGTGAGTTCGGACATGAAAAAACCTTATGGCCACGAAAAGGCACAGAATACTCAGGAAGTGTGATCTTGAAACATTTTGTGATTTTTGCGCCTTTTCGCGGCAAAAACTAATTCAATTGCACCCGCTGCCCCCATGGCACCGGCGCCTTGCCTTTGACCAGCCAGATTACGGGGTAATGCGGTTCTGCTGGGGGAAAGTCGCCCTCGGCGTCGGTAAAATAAAGCAATAAGTCGGGCGATCGTCCCTGTTGCTCGACCCACTCGAACACCGGTCTGAAATCCGTGCCGCCGCCGCCCTGAAATTCTCGCGGCAGCTTGAATTCCTCCCACGGCTCGAA
>JAUYEK010000207.1 GCA_030691435.1 Sulfuricella sp.
GGGTGGCAAAAACCCGGTATTTGATCCATAGTGGAAGTCTCCATTTTCAATATGATAACGCAATTCATGCCCCAGAACTTTTCTCGCGTCACCCCGTTTCTGCTTCTGGTGCGGCGACGTTTCAAGGAAGATCGCTGCGTCCAGTTCGCCGCGAGCCTGACCTACACCACTTTGCTGGCACTGGTGCCGATTGTCACCATCGCGCTGACGGTTTTGTCCGCTTTCCCGGTATTTACCGACCTGATGACCCAGCTCAAGGTTTTCATCCTGGGCAACTTCGTGCCGATCTCGGCGGGCAAGATCATCTCGGTGTACATGCAGCAATTTTCTCAGAAGGCGGCGCACCTGACCGCGCTGGGCATCGGCTTGCTGGCGGTGACCGCGTTCGTGTTGATGCTGACTATCGATCACGCCTTCGATGTGATTTGGCGTGTGCGCCGGAAGCGCCCGCTGCTGCGTCGCTTCCTGATCTACTGGGCGGCGTTGACGCTCGGTCCGCTGCTGATCGGGGCCAGCCTGTCCCTGACTTCCTACCTGGTCAGTATTCCTCTCGGGCTGGCGAAAGGCGTGCCGGCAGTCGGCATGGTGACCCTGAAGATTGTGCCGGTGGTGCTGACCATCTTCGCCTTCGCGCTGCTCTACAGGATAGTTCCCAGCCGTCCTGTCTTGCCGCTTCATGCCCTGGTTGGCGGGGTGGTGGCGGGGATTGCCTTCGAACTGATGAAGAAGGTGTTTGCCCTTTACGTCACTCACTTTCCCACCTATACCCTGGTGTACGGTGCGTTCGCCAGTGTTCCACTTTTCCTGATCTGGATTTATCTGTCCTGGCTGGTGGTGCTGTCCGGAGCGGTGATCGCCGCTACGCTTCCTTATTGGAACACCGCCGTCCGGCAGGACGGTGAGGTTGCCGGACGGGAGTTTTTCGCCGCGCTGGCCGTTCTCAAGGCGATTTACCAGGCGCATCAGGCCGGTGAAACGCTCAGCCTGCAGCGCCTGCTGCACGAATCGGATTTGTGGCTGGAAGAGATCGAGGATATTCTCGACCGGCTGAGCGAGGTGAACTGGGTGGGGAGCGTGGAGGGTGGCGGCTGGACCTTGATCCGAAGTGCGGAGGCGATCAGGCTCGCCGATGTTTACCGCGTTTTCGTGTTCGATCCGGGCCAGGACGGTTCGGCGCCGGGCATTGCAGGGACGCGCGCAGGTGTTCTGCTGACCGGCCTGACGGCCAGACTGGACGGGGCATTGAGCCTGTCCTTGAAAGAATTGTTCAGCACGGGCTGAGAAAGATTTATCCTAAAAACCATTATTATCCACAGATGAACACAGATTTGCACAGATAAAACAGATGGTTGAGCATAAGCCATTAGCTACCCGAGGGTGGGCTATACGCTTTATGTAACCCATTGATAATCCGTGCGCATCCGTGTTAATCCGTGGATAAGCTGCTTTCCCGGCTGAACTCGAACCTTTCGTAGCCCGCTGTTTGTTCCACCAGCTTGACGGCGCGGACGGTCTGGGTCGTATTGCCATCGAGCTCGAGCAGCAGCTCGCGTTGCGGGCCGAAGGTTCCGCGTGGTGCGATCAGGGTTTCCGGCTGCCTGAGCAGGAGAATTTCGGGCAGCAGCAGGGCGGCCTGGAAAATTTCCGCCGGGCCGGCGATGGAAGGTTTGATTCTGGCCGGATCGGCCGTGGGGGCGACAAGCTGCGCGCCGATTTCAAGATGGTCGGCCTTGCCGCTTTTCACCCAGCGCACGGCGCCGACATGCCATTTGTTCGCCCCATCTGTTTTTAACCCGATTACATCGCCTGGGCGAATCTGGGGCAGCGTCTCGAAAGCACCGCTCAATGCAAGGCCGCCAGCACTTTCATTGATGACCAGCCACTTGCCCGAGATGAAGCGCTGATCCTCGACCGGCTGGATAAACGAAAGATCGGTGCTGTCCCCGGATTCGCGCCCACCAAGGAAATGATAGATGGACGGCAAACCGATGCAGACCTGGGTGCTGGAGATATTCTGGATCCGGTTGAACCTCCGTTTCGGCGCCGCTGACCAGCTCTTGAGCAAATGTTTTAGCAGGTTCCGGTAATTGGCTTCCCTGGCGGTATCGGGCAGATGCATGTTTTTCGGCAATTCCCCCGAGTTCAGTCTTTTTATGTGGTGATGTAGCGCATGTGCCAGTTCCAGCGTGTTGAGCAGGATGTCACTGCGGTTGTCCACTTCATCCAGATCCTGGGGCAAGGGCCTGGGAGGCTTGTCGCTGTGGGTCTGCGCCAGAAACAAACCGATCTGATTGCCGGTTTGGGCGAACGCCTGAAGTTGTGCGAGACCACCGAACACCGCCAGGTAGCTCCGGATGTATGCGACTTCGCCGGGACTCAGCTGATATGGGTCCGACAGTGCGAGCAACAGGATTTGCCTGTAAACCAGATTGACGCTGCTTTCGCGTTCCTCGTCGGCAATGGTTTCGTTGGCGATATCCTGCTCGATGGCGAAGCGGAAAATCTGGTGCAACTCGAACCAGGTGCCGGAGGGAGCGGGGACATAGGTCTGGTAGCAGATCATCAGGATACGGCTCAAGGCGGACATGGCGCGCTGCGCCGCAGTCACCGCAATTTTCCCCTTGCCCAGGGTAATGCGTGCGTTCTGGTAATCGAGCAGGATGATCTTGTAGCCGTTGGCGAGTTCCATCAGGAGTTGGCGCGCCTGTTCGGCCATTTGCCGGCTTTTTTCCGGCTGCGGCAGACGGGCGGCAACATACTGCTCTTCCATGGCGGGCAGCAGTTTAAGGATGACGCTGCGATATAGCTCGAGCAATTTCAGGCGCTTATCCATGGCGACTTTTTGCCGATTCAGCGCGCCGATTTCGTCGTTCAGAGTGCGGCAAACATCGCTCAGGTTGGTAAGGGGCAGGTCATCCAGCCATCCCTTCAGCTGTTTAGGGCGTGTTTCCACGGTCAGGTCTTCGACCGGATCGGGTGCAGGTACGGTCAGCGTTAGCGGCATGGCGGGTATCCCCTGGCAAGAATGCTTTTTATCCGGTAAATTCTAGAAACAATCGGGTATTTTGTAAAATAAATCCAATACCCTGGAATCATACATCAAGAGTAGATGCGGACGAAGCGGAGGTTAGTGCGGCCCGTGATGATAGTAATGGCCGTGGCTCACTGTGGGAATGTTGACGAAAAAGGCGGTTGAAGGCTACATTGGGGCAAAGAAGTAAACTTAAAAACCGCTTTTGGCCACGGATTAACACAGATAAAACAATGTGTTGTGGAAGATTTTCTATTCGCCCGGAAGGTGCGCAAGATGAGAAAGGTAATTCATTGATAATCCGTGTATATCCGTGTTAATCCGTGGCTGAGCTGCTTTTTATAGGGTAAATGGAGGTGTTCATGTTGAAACGATTTATCGTCGTATTGCTGCTGTTATTTGCCGGATCGGGAATGGCTGAAACTCGTGACGTTCAGGGTTTTTTTGACCAGAACCTGGGTGATTTCAAGACCGAACTTGCGTCTGCGCGCAAAGAGGGAAAAATCGGCATCCTGCTGATGTATGAGCTGGAGGATTGCCCCTTCTGCCACCGTATGAAGGAAACCGTCCTCAACCAGTCCGAAGTGCAGGATTATTACCGCAAGCGTTTTCTCGTCTTCAGCGTCGACATCAACGGCGACAACCCCCTGGTGGACTTTTCCGGCAAGGAAACCACCGAGAAGAAATTTGCCGCCGAGCAGCGCGTGCGTGCCACCCCGGTATTCGGTTTTTACGATCTTGACGGCAAACCGATGACCCGTTTCACGGGAGCCTCCAAGGACGTGAATGAGTTCATGCTGCTGGGGCGCTACGTGGCAGAAGGTATCTGGAAAACCATGCCGTTTGCCAAGTACAAGCAGCAAGCCGCGAAATGATTTTTTCCCGCATCGGGATCGCGCTAACGGGCATGGCGAGAAGCGGTGTTCATCATTTAGGGTATCGCTTCTCGCCCTGTCCGCTCCCTCTCTCCTACCTCTCCCCCAAAGGGGGAGAGTGATGAGGTTTCGCTTCGCGATGCTCACATTGACCTTGATGGTCTGGCTGATGCCGCATGGCTGGTCCGCGCCTGTCGGCAAGCGGCTTACGCTCAGCGAGGCGTTGGCGGCGGCGGAAGTTGCCCACCCCGACCTGCGGCTGGCCGAGGCCGACCGGGCCGCTGCGCTGGCCGAACAGGAGGCGGCAGCCTCGCGCAGCGATCTTTCCGTCAACGTCGAAGCCGGCCTGCGCCAGGCACGCCCTTCCTCCGGCCCGGATGCCAGTCTTTCCGACAATTCCATTCGGCTGAGCGCCCGCAAGAGCCTGTACGATTTTGGCCGTACCGCCTGGTACGAACAGGCCGCCAGATCGACAGTGGATGCACGCGAAGCCGGCCTGCTGGAGGCGCGCGAGCGGCGCCGCATCGAAGTGATGGCCCGGTTTTTCAATGTTCTGGCGGCGGACATGCAGTTTATTGCCGATAATGAAACTATGGCGGTGGCCTATGTCAATGCCGATAATGCCAGGGATCGCCTCAAGGTCGGCCAGATCTCCGCCACGGAACTGGCGGAACTGGAGTCACGCTACCAGGATATTCTGGCCAGGCGCAACGCCAGCCAGGCTCGCGCCCGTTTTGCCCGGGCGCAGCTGGCAAATGCCATGAACCAGCCCGGACAGCTTGTGGCCGAACTGGAAGACCCGAAACTTGCCGCCAACAACATCACCCTGCCGGATTACGGGACCCTGCTGCCCGTTATGCAGGAATACAACCCCCGGCTACGCACCCAATCAGCCCTGCTCGAAGCCTCGCGGCAGCGCATGGAAGCCTTGCGCGCCGAGAATTCCCCGATGCTGGATGCCGAGGTCGAAGCTGCGGGCTACAGCCGGGAAACGGCCACCCGCGACAACCTGCGCGCCGGCGTGGTGCTGACCTGGCCGGTGTATCAGGGTCGGCGCGTGTCGGCGCAATTGGCGCGGGAACAGGCCCAGTTCCACAAACTCCAGGCCGAGGCCGACAAGCTCGGGATGGATCTGGCCGAGGCGCTTCTGGAAGTTTGGGCTGAGATCGATCAGTTGCAACGCAGCGTGCGCGCGGCAGCCCGGAAACAGGTCGAATATCGCGATCTGGCGCTGGAAAAGGCGCGCGGGCAATATGAAGTGGAGCTGAAAACCAACCTGGGGGATGCCATGGCGGCGACGATGGAGGCGAAGCTGCGCGAGCGTCGAACCGAGTACCAGCTGGCGCTGGCATTGGCGCGGATCGGGGCGCTGCTGGGCAAGCCGCTGGATGAAAAAGGACGGGCGAAATGAGTAAATGGGTATGGGCAGGCATGTTGTTGGCGGCCAGCGCCGCCTGGGCGGAGAGTTTTCCTGCGACCTTGCAGTGGTCGCAACGGGTGGAGCTGTCTCCGCGAGTGTCCGGCATTGTGCGCGAGGTTGGGGTGAATGCCGGCGATCGGGTGCGGAAAGGGCAGTCGCTCTTGACCCTGGACGCTGCGCCTTATCAGGCGCGGGTGGCCGAGAGCCGAGCCGCGGTCACCCGCTTTACGGAGGAAACGGCGGAGGCCCGGCGCGATCTGGCACGTACCCAGGAACTCTACGACCGGACCGTGATTTCCACCTCCGAGCTGGATCAGGCCAAGTTGCGTCACGCCCGCGCCAAGGCCCAACTGGACGGCGCCCAGGCACGGCTTGCGCGGGAACGCCAGGATCTGACGGATAGCGCATTGCGCGCGCCCTTCGACGCGGTGGTGGTGGCGCGTTTGGCCGAGCCGGGGCAGCACGTGGCGGTCGGGCTTCAGCCCCAGCCGTTGCTGGTGCTGGCGAAGGCGGGGGAGATGGCGGCGCGCTTCAAGGTGTCCGCCGACCGCATCGGCGGCCTCAAGGCCGGGCAGGCGGTGACGGTAGTTGTAGGCAAGCAGGACTACCCGGCCACGCTTAAAAACCTCGGCCTGGAGCCGGTCAAGGACAAGGAAGGGACGGCCTACGAGGTGGATGCGGTGTTCGCGGTGAAGGAGCTGCTGCGCGCCGGAATGGCGGCGGCGGTGAAACTGCCCGACTAATTTCCAACCACGCTTGCTAACTCATTCCCTTGGCCGTAAGGAATGCGCCGATTTCCTTGTCGAACTGCAGGATGTGCTGTTCCGCCCAGTCGGTGATGAAGGCCGAAACCAGCGCCGCCTTGGCCGGGCTGGGAGTGTGCAGGGCGTTCCTGAGATTGTTCAACTGCTGGAGCAGGCCGAGGTGTTCCGCGATGTGCTCTTCCAGGTCGGGAAAGCCGTATTCCGTCATGAGCCTTTCCTCGAGGGCGAAATGCTCGCAGGCGAAAAGGATCAGGTCGTCCATCATCTCCTGGGCCGCCTCGTGCCGGTTGACCTGGTCGACTGCGTCGGCGATCAGGTTGACCCGCCCGATGATCTCTCGGTGCTGGTCGTCAATGGCGGCGATGCCGATACAGTGGCGGCTTTCGTTCCAGATCAGATGGTGTTTGCTCATGGTAAGTTTGTCAGCCTCGACTATTCTTTGGCCCGGATGGCGGATTTGGGGCGGAATGCCTTGATCGCTTCTTCCCGCGTTTCCAGGTAAGGCCCGCCGATCAGGTCGTTGCAGTAAGGCACGGCGGCAAACACGCCGTCGAGGGTTTCCTTGATCGCCTTGGGTTGGCCGGGCAGGTTGATGATCAGGCATCGCTTGCGGATGACGCCGACCTGGCGGGAGAGGATGGCGGTGGGCACATACTTCAGGCTGACGGCGCGCATTTGCTCGCCGAAGCCGGGCAGCACCCTGTCCGCCACAGCCAGCGTCGCCTCCGGTGTGACATCGCGCGGCGCCGGACCGGTGCCGCCGGTGGTGAGCACCAGGCAGCAGCCTTCTTCATCCGCCAGCTGACGCAAAGTGGCTTCGATCTGCGCCTGCTCGTCCGGGATCATGCGGGTAACGGCACGCCACGGCGTGGTCAGCGCGTTGTCTAGCCAGTCGTTGAGCGCCGGGATGCCCTGGTCTTCGTAAACGCCCTGTGAGGCGCGGTCGCTGATGGTGACCAGACCGATTAGCGCTGGCTGTTCGTTATTCATCCTGTTGCTCCGGTTCGGTTTCTTTTTCTTCGAGGATCATTTCGCGCAGCAGCTTGAACAGGGCGCGGCTGCTCTTCGGCGGCTTGCCGGCTGCGGCCTCTTTCTGCGCATTGCGGATCAGGGTGCGAATTTGCTGGATGTCGGCCCGCGCATGTTCCACCACCAGGTCGCTCAAGGCTTTTTCTTCCGTGAGCAAGCGCTCGCGCCAGCGCTCCAGCAGGTGAAATTTCGCCCCCTGGACGCGTGTGACATTGTTCCACTCGTCCAGCTTGGCCCGGATCGGTTCCTCGTCTACGTGACGCATGAGTTTGCCGAGGTATTGCATCTGGCGGCGACGGGCTTCGTGCCCGGTCAGGCGCTTGGCCTCAATAACAGCATCCAGCAAAGTCTCGGGCAGATTCAGCTGTGCCAGCCGATTCTTATTCAGCCCTACCAGTTGTTCGCCGATATCCTGCAAAGCGTGCATTTCCTGCTTGCGCTTGGTTTTGCTCGGGGGTTCCGGCAGGTCGTCAGGTGCGTCGAGTTCTAAATCAGCCATGGTTTCGCAAATGGAATCAAAGTTGCTATGATAACCCTAAGCAGACGTAGGGTGGGCACCGTTCTTGTGCCCACGCGGAATACTTCCCTCTCCCCAACCCTCTCCCGCAAGCGGGAGAGGGGGCAACCGTGAAGGGCGTTTGTATGATTGGCTGCCCGCGTGGGCACAAGAACGGTGCCCACCCTACTATTTGGCTTTCGAGGTGCATGTGTCAGATTCCCGTTTTTCCCATTCCATTGAAACGCTGAGCCAGATTACCCGCGACATTCTGAACCAGTCGAAACTGGCCGGCGCTACGGCCTGCGAGGCGGAAGTGTCGCAAGGCTTCGGCCAGAACGT
>JAUYEK010000218.1 GCA_030691435.1 Sulfuricella sp.
GGTACAACCGATCCAGGCCGCATTCGAGCCTGGGCAAGAAAACACCGGATGGGGCTTATGCCGTGATGCTGCCGACGGTCAAACTGGCAGCGTGAGAATCAGCAGAGTTTCCACTTAAAAAACTCAGGCTGCTGTTCAAACGAATGGGGCCACTTCTGAGTGCCACGGTTATCCCGCGCGCTACGTCACAATTTTACTGTCCAGTTTGCGCTGGAATCAGTGTCCACTATGCCGTGGAATGCCTGTCCAGTTTGCCGTGGAATCAGTGTCCAGCTTGGCATGGAATACGCAGCCCAACCCTCCCCCCAAAGTGAATGCCCTCACATCAATCCTCTCCCGCAAGCGGGAGAGGAGGCAATGGCGAAAGGCGCTTGATATGATCTGATGCGCTTAACGCCGATAAAGCTGGCGGTAGCCTCCTCTGAAACTTCGTTTTCAAGTTACAATCACTGTAACCCGCAACCATTCCGTATCTCTGATGGGCAATTTCCCCGCTCGACCTTTTTTCGACAGCAAGCACGTCATGGCGGCGCTCTGCTGCCTGCTTTCCACCTTTTCGCCTGTCTGCGCCGGCGCCGGCACGCAGGATATTGGAGCGATCCGCAAGACGGTGGATCACTACCTGCGACAGAATACCGCCGAACTGCCCGGACAGGTGACATCGACCGTGGGCGCGATTGACCCGCGCCTGCAACTCCCCTCATGCGATACGCCGGAAGCTTTCCTTCCCGTCGGCAGCCGCCTGTGGGGAAACTCCACTGTAGGAGTGCGCTGCCAAAGCGCTACCCCGTGGACCATTTATGTGCCGGTCAGCGTCAGGGTCATGGCGCAGACTGCCGTTGCCACCCGCCCGTTGAGCGCCGGCCAGACCGTCAGCCCGGCCGATGTGGCGATGCAAAACAGCGATCTTGCGCAGCTGCCTCCCGGCGTAATCATGGATCCCGCACTTGCCATCGGCAAAACCGTCATTATTGGCGCCTCAACAGGGCAAGCCTTCCGGCACGATATGTTGCGCGCCCCCCAAGTCATCCAGCAAGGGCAAACGGTGAAGCTGATGGCGAAAGGCAACGGGTTCCAGGTCACGTCCGAAGGCAAGGCGCTCGCGAATGCCACTCTGGGTCAAGTGGTATCGGTGCGCACCCAGTCCGGCCAAGTCATCAGCGGCATCGCCAAACAGAACGGCGTGGTGGAAGTGAATTTTTAGAAAAAATATTTTAAGTCGAGACGCTATGACCGCTAAAAATCTGGATGGCAAAACGCTGTCCGAGCAAATTCTTCAGCAAGTCCGGCAAGGGGTGGAAGCACGCCTTGCCGCCGACAAACGCGCGCCTGCACTGGCCGTAATCCTGGTCGGAGCAGAACCGGCCTCGGCGATCTACGTACGCAACAAGCGGCGCTCCTGCGAAACCGCCCATGTGCGCTCAGTCTCCCACGACCTGCCTGCGTCCACCACCCAGGAAACATTGCTGGCGCTGATCGACCAGCTCAACGACGATCCGGGGATCGACGGCATCCTGGTTCAGCTGCCCTTGCCGCAACACATCGACCCGGAAACCGTGATAGAACGCATCCATCCGGACAAGGACGTGGACGGCTTCCACCC
>JAUYEK010000223.1 GCA_030691435.1 Sulfuricella sp.
AGGAGCCGGTGTTGTGGCTTTCCCGCTTTGGCAAGTTTGCGCCGGGCAAGTCGATACGCGGCGGCGTGCCGATCTGCTGGCCGTGGTTCGGCCCCCACGCCGAGGATGCCAAATTGCCCGGCCACGGTTTCGCCCGCACGGTGATGTGGGAGGTGCTGGAAACCCAGGCGCAGCCGGATGGCGCGACTTTCATCCGCTTTGGCCTGGTAGAAACCGACGCTACTCGCGCCCAGTGGCCGCACCCTTCGAGCGCCCAGCTGCGGGTGACGGTCGGCGCCGAGCTGAAAGTCGAGCTGGTGACGCGCAATACCGGCAGCACGCCATTCCAGATCGGTGAAGCGCTCCACACCTATTTTCACATCAGCGATGTGGCCGACATGGCGATCCGAGGCCTGGAGGGTTGCGCCTATCTGGACAAGGTGGGCGGTGGTTCCACGCGCAAGACCCAGCAAGGGCCCGTCGTGATCGAGAGCGAGGTAGACCGGGTATATCTCGACACCGAAACCGATTGCCTGATCGAAGACCGCGGCCTCAAGCGGCAGATCCGCATCGCCATGCGCGGCAGCCGCTCCGTCGTAGTGTGGAATCCGTGGATCGAGAAGGCGGAAAAAATGGGCGATTTCGGCCCGGAAGGACATCGCGGCATGGTCTGCGTGGAATCCGCCAATGCCGTGGATAATGTGGTGACGGTATTGCCCGGCGCGGAGTATGTTCTGCTGGCGGTGATCAGCGTCGAAGTATTGGGCTGAAAGGCGGGTTGACTCCGTGTTAGAATTATCGGCTTTTTAGCTGGGTTCGTTCATGCATATCCACATTCTCGGCATCTGCGGCACCTTCATGGGCGGCATCGCGGTGCTGGCGAAGCAGGCCGGGCACAAAGTCACCGGCTGCGACGCCGGCGTCTATCCGCCGATGAGCACGCAGCTGGAAGATCAGGGCATCGCCCTGACCGAAGGCTTCGACCCCGGCCAGATCAGGCTAGCACCCGACATGTTCGTGATCGGCAACGTGGTGTCGCGCGGCAATCCGCTGATGGAGGAAATCCTCAACTGCGGCCTGCCCTACGTGTCCGGCCCGCAGTGGCTGGCCGAGCATGTGCTGAAGGATAAGTGGACGCTGGCAGTGGCCGGTACGCACGGCAAGACCACTACCTCTGCGATGCTGGCGTGGATACTGGAATATGCGGGCTTGCAGCCGGGCTTCCTGATCGGGGGCGTGCCGCAGAATTTCGGCGTCTCCGCCCGGCTCACCGACTCGCCGTTTTTCGTGGTGGAAGCGGACGAGTACGATACCGCCTTCTTCGACAAACGCTCCAAGTTTGTCCACTACCACCCGCGCACCGCCGTGCTGAACAATCTCGAATTCGACCATGCCGATATTTTTCCCGATCTGGCCGCGATCGAGACCCAGTTTCACCATCTGGTCCGCACCGTGCCCGGCAACGGGCTAGTCGTCGCCAACGGGCGCGAGGAAAGCCTGGATCGGGTGCTCGCGCGGGGCTGCTGGACCCCGGTGGAGCGTTTCGGCACCGCGCAGGGCTGGACGATAGGCGCCGCCGGTGCGGTTGCCTTCAAGGAAGAGTTTCAGGGTATGCTGAACTGGCCGCTGCTCGGCGAGCACAATCGCATGAACGCCCTGGCGGCGATCGCTGCTGCCCGCCACGCCGGTGTGCCCGCCAGTGCCGGCATCGAGGCGCTGGCAAAATTCGAGAACGTGAAGCGCCGCATGGAAGTGCGCGGCGAAGTGAACGGCATCACGGTTTACGACGATTTCGCCCACCACCCCACCGCGATAGCAACCACCGTTGCCGGCCTGCGCGGCAAAGTCGGAGATGCCCGTATCTTGGCGGTGCTGGAGCCTCGCTCCAACACCATGAAGCTGGGCGTGATGAAGGAGGCATTGCCCGGCAGCCTGAAAGACGCCGATCAGGTGTTCTGTTACGGCGCCAACCTGGGCTGGGATGCCGCCGCCGCGCTGGCCCCGCTGGGCGACAAGGCGCAGACTTTCGACCATCTCGACGGCCTGGTGGCCGCCGTGGCAGCCGTCGCCCGTCCCGGCGACCACATACTGGTGATGAGCAACGGCGACTTCGGCGGCGTGCATGAAAAACTCTTGGCGGCTCTCGCTAAAAACAGCGCGTAGGATGGGTGGAGCGTAGCGATACCCATCATTCAGGCTGTCTTCGATGGGTATCGCTACGCTCCACCCATCCTACATGTCTGCGGCTAATCATTTTATTGAAAAGAATCAGATGAACGTTTTGTACGAAGAAGACGGCGCCATCAAGGTGGCCAGCGTCATGGCCGACAACACCTCGTCGTTGCAGGTGGAAACGCCCCATGGCAAGCGTTCCAAGATCAAGGGCTCCAACGTGCTGCTGCGCTTCGATGCGCCGCCCATAGCCGGTTTCATGGAGGCTGCCGAAGCGGCTGCGGCGGAGCTCGATCCGATATTTCTGTGGGAATGCTGCGGAACCGAGGAATTCGCCTTTGCCGATCTGGGACGCGAATACTACGGCCATGCGCCTTCCCCGGTCGAGGCGGCGGCGGTGGCGCTGAAGCTGCATGGCGCGCCGATGTATTTCTACAAGAAAGGGAAAGGCCGCTACAAGGCTGCGCCGGAGGAAAACCTCAAGGCAGCGCTGGCGTCCGAGGAGAAGAAGCGCAAACAGGCTGAACTGGTGGCGGGTTACGTGGCCGAACTGGCGGCGGGACGCCTGCCCGAGGGTTTCACCCCGCAAGTCGTGGAGTCCCTGCTTTATGCGCCGGACAAGAACACGCTCGAATTCAAGGCGCTCGACAAGGCGTGCGCTGAAACCAATCTCAACCCGGTGAAGCTGCTGGACAAGTGCGGCGCGATTCCTTCCGCCCGCGATTACCATCTGAACCGCTTCCTGCGCGAGCATTTCCCCGAAGGCACCGGCTTTCCGGAGATTAATTTCCCTCTCCCCAACCCTCTCCCGCCTGCGGGAGAGGGAGCAAACGTGAAGGGCGCTGGTTTTAATTTGGGCGACCCGGCGCATTCCGACGCGATGGCCTTCAGCATCGACGATGCCGCCACCACCGAGATCGACGATGCCTTCTCGATCAAGCGCCTGGATAACGGCAACTGGCGCATCGGCATCCATATCGCCGCGCCGGGACTGGGTTTCGAGCCGGGCGACCGCCTCGACGAAATCGCCTCGCGGCGCCTGTCCACTGTGTACATGCCGGGGCAGAAAATCACCATGCTGCCGGAGGCCCTGGTCGAGCGCTTTACCTTGGCCGCAGGTCGTCGTTGCCCCGCGCTGTCGCTGTACCTCGAAGTGACGCCGGAATATGCCGTGGTCAGCCAGGAAAGCGCGCTGGACCACGTCGAGATCGCCGCCAACCTGCGCCACGAGGCCCTGGAGCCGGTGTTCAACGGCGCGACCGTTGTCAGCCGGGAGGGTGATTACGCCTGGAAGGACGAGCTCCTGCTGTTATGGGATTTCACCACCAGGCTCAAGGAAGGCCGGGGCAAGGGGGAAAGCAGCCGGAATTTCCCCGATTACAATTTCGCGGTGGTGGATGATCGCGTTTCCATTACCGAGCGCCGCCGCGACACCCCTATCGACCGGGTGGTGTCGGAGCTGATGATCCACACCAACGCCACCTGGGGCAAGGAGCTGGCGGAAGCCGACTATGCCGGCATCTACCGCAACCAGGAAGGCGGCAAGGTGCGCATGAGCGTGTCGCCGGGCGCGCATCAGGGATTGGGCGTGACACACTACATGTGGTCGAGTTCGCCGTTGCGCCGCTACGTCGACCTGGTCAACCAGCGCCAGTTGATCGCTCGGCTGGAAGGCAAGCCAGCCCCCTATGGCAACCGCGACGAGCGGCTGCTGATCGCCATGCGCGATTTCGATCTGGCCTACGAAGCTTACGGCAACATCCAGGATCAGATGGAACGCTACTGGTGCCTGCGCTGGCTGCAACAGGAGCAGGTCAGCGCAACCGGCGCGGTGGTGGTGAAGGAAAATCTGGTCAAGCTCGACCACCTGCCGCTGTTCATCCGCGTGCCCTCGCTGCCCGAAGTGCCGGCAGGCAGCCGAGTGTCTATCGAGGTGTCGAAGGTGGATCTGCTCGAGGTGACGTGTCAGTGCCGCTATGTCGGCCCCCTGGAGCAATGATTCGGCAGATTATTTCTGCTAAACTTGTTTCGCTTTGATCAATTATAGTGCTCCCATTTCTCTGGGCCGCTTTGCGCGGCTGAATCAGTCCGATCGCCTCGGACTGGTGCTGCTGATTTCCATCACCCTGCATTTGCTGGCGGTGTTCGGCGTGACCTTCAAGGCGCCGGAGATGAAAAAATCCGCCGCCGCCACCTCCCTTGAAGTGGTGCTGGTCAACACCAAATCCTCCTCCCGACCGGTCAAGGCCGATGCCCTGGCGCAGGCCAATCTCGACGGTGGCGGCAACACCGATGCCGAGCGCCAGGCCAAAAGCCCGTTGCCGGTGCTGGATCGGCCACAGCAGGAGTCGGAAGCCGCACAGAAACAGCAGCAAGTCAGCCAGCTGGAGCAGCAGGCCCGGCTCCTGATGACCCAGGTCAAAGCGGCGCAACACGTCGAGCCGATTCCGGCCAAGGTCAAGCCATCCGAAGCGCCGACAGAAAAGACGGGCTCCGACCTGGCGATGCGCAGCCTTGAGGCCGCTCGCCTGGAAGCGCAGATTTCGCGGGACTGGGACGCCTTACAGAAAAAACCCAAGCGCCACTTCGTCAGCGCACGCACCCAGGAATACCGCTTCGCACGCTACGCCGAGGATTGGCGGGCCAAGGTGGAAAAAGTCGGCAACCTGAATTACCCTGAAGAAGCGAAGCGCCAGAAGATTTACGGCAGCCTGCAGCTCACGGTGATCATCAAGGCTGATGGAAGCTTAATAAGTGTCGAAGTGACGAGACCCTCCGGACACAAGGTACTGGACGAGGCGGCGGTCAACATCGTCAGGCTGGCCGGGCGATCCGGTTTCGCGCCCTTCCCCGAGGATATCCGCAAGGATACCGATGAGTTGGGCATCGTGCGCACCTGGACCTTCACCCGCGCCGACCAGTTGGGCACTGCTGCGGCTTTTTCCGACTAGCCTGGTAGGAGCGCCGCCCCGGCGCGAATGCGGTCACAAATCGCGGCGAGGGCGCCGCTCCTACAGGGGTCTTTTGGCTCTAATGGATAATCTGACATAATGAAACCATGCAAAACGTCAACCTGACCGACCATTTCCTGATCGCCATGCCCGCCATGACCGATCCCTATTTCGCCAAATCCCTCACCTACGTGTGCGAACACACCGAGCAGGGGGCGCTGGGCGTGGTGGTCAACAAGCCGATCGAGATGACCCTGAAGATGCTGCTTGACCAGGTCGGCATCGAACTCGAATCTGAAGAGCATGCGGAGGAACTGGTGCACTTCGGCGGCCCGGTGCAGATGGATCGCGGTTTCGTCCTGCACCAGCCGGTCGGAGAGTGGATGTCCACCCTGGCGGTGAACGAGAGCGTCGCCCTGACTACTTCGAAAGACATTCTGGAAGCGGTCGGTCGCGGGCAGAGCCCGTACAAGCTGCTGGTGTCGCTGGGCTATGCCGGCTGGGCGGCGGGGCAGCTGGAACAGGAGCTGGCGCAAAATGCCTGGCTCACCGTGCCGGCCTCGGCGGCTATCATCTTCGACCTGCCCTGGGAGCAGCGCCTGCCGGCCGCGATGAAACTGCTGGGCGTAGACCTCGCCAGCCTGGCCGATGAGGCGGGACATGCGTGATTCCGTGAGGGGTGAAAGGTGAGGGGTGAGGAGGAAAACCCGTTGGGCGAGGAAAATTCGCCGCCTCACGCCTCACGCCTCACCCCTCACCTGCCGCAGCGCGGCACCGTTTTGGGTTTCGATTTCGGCATCAAGCGCATCGGCGTGGCGGTGGGCGAACTGGAGCTGGGGCTGGCGCATCCCTTGACGACGGTTCTGGGGGAAAGCAACGACCAGCGCTTCGGCGCCATCGAGGCGCTGCTCAAGGAATGGCAGCCGGCGCTGGTGGTGGTGGGGTTGCCCGCTCACGCGGATGGCGAGGAGCACGAAATGAGCGCGCGCTGCCGGCGCTTCGCGCACCAGCTGGAAGGCCGCTTCGGCCTCAAGGTGGTGCTGGTGGACGAGCGCCATAGCTCCACTGCGGCGAGCGAGGATCTGAACGAAGCCGGGGTACGCGGGCGCAAGCAGAAGGCGGTGCTGGACCAGGTCGCAGCGCAGCGGATATTGCAGTCTTATCTGGATGGGCTATGAAACCCCTAAACGGCTCAGCCACAGATTACACGGATTAACACAGATAAAACAACAGTGCATGAATGCTGCCATTCGTCAGAAAGGCGCTTGAGATCAAAAAGGTAATTCATTGATAATCTGTGTGCATCTGTGTTAATCCGTGGCTGAACTGCTTTTTATAGGATGATATGAAAAACAATCCACAACTCAACAAGAACGGCGAGCTGCAGCACCTCCTTACCATCGAAGGCTTGCCTGCGGCAACCTTGCGCCACATCCTCGACACCGCCTCGTCCTTCCTCGACATCCCCGAGCGCGAGGTGAAGAAGGTGCCGCTGCTGCAGGGCAAGGCCATTTTCAACCTGTTCTTCGAGCCCAGCACGCGCACCCGCACCACCTTCGAGATCGCCGCCAAGAAGCTGTCGGCCGACGTGATCAACCTCAACGTCGGCGCGTCCAGCACCA
>JAUYEK010000224.1 GCA_030691435.1 Sulfuricella sp.
CGGTGCTGGAAAACCAGCTCCGCAATAGCGAGCCGCTGGAGGACAGCGAAATGACCGTAACTATCGGGGTGGATACGGAACGGACAGAGAATGCTCAGGCGCTTGTGCAGCGCCTAACGATCATGGCGAATCGCCGCCCCGAACAATGAAGCGGCGATTCGCCATGATCGTTTCCCTCTCTCCTAGCTCTCTCCCATGAGGGAGAGAGGGACGAGGTCTCGCTTCGCGAGTTTAATTTTAACGCAGGCTACTTCTTGCTGAGGAGCGCTGCGATTTCCGCTTCCGCCGCAATCCAGTCCTGCACCGGGTCGCCCAGAAATCCATGCCGCTCGGCGTGGAAATAAGCCGCCTCGGCAACCATGCAATAGCGCTGCTCGGGCGTGACAATGGATTTGGCAACCGTTGCGCGCTTCGCGGCAGGTTTTTTCGGCGCAGCCGCAACCGCCTTCTTCGGCGCGATCGCCCTGGCCGCAACGGGCTTCTTCACGGTAGCTTTCGCACTCGCAGTGGGTTTTGCAGCGCTTGATGATGCCGTTTTCTTTGCTGTGCTTGGGGTTGTCGCCATAATATTTTCCTCCGGGTTAAATATTGAATAACTTCACATCATTTTTTTGAATTCAGTATAGTTCACAACTCGAGAGTAAAACAAGTTCATGACATTATAATGACACCCGCGCATCCTTACCTACTTTGCCTCCAGCGACCGGTCGGGTCGAACCAGAAACCTGTCGCTGCGCTCCTTGCGGTTCTGGAGGTAGCGGTTGACCGTGATCTCCCGGCCTGATTTGTCGAAGATAATTTCGTAGTAAACATAATTTTTGAACACCTCTTCGATGTTCAGGTCCTGACCGGGGTTCCACGGTTTCATCGCCGGATCGAAACTCTCGAAATAATAAGGCACGCCGGGCTGAAATTTTTCCGCCGACGACGCCGCGCTTGCCCCCACCCCAAACAGAATCGCAATAACCGCCGCAGTAACGCGTAACCCTTGTCTCATGCTCAGTTAACCCAGATTATCCATTAGAACCCAAACACCGTTGTAGGAGCGGCGCCAGCCCTCCCCTCAATCCCCTCCCGTCTCGCCAGAGCGAGCAGCTTTGCTGCCGCTCTCGGCGGGGACACTCCTTGCGGGTGCAGGGAGGGGAGGCCGGCCCCCTCTCTAACTCTCCCCC
>JAUYEK010000228.1 GCA_030691435.1 Sulfuricella sp.
CCCCTTCGGCAGCCGGTTATGCTTGGCGGCCATAGCAGTTTGGACCCACCTGATCCCATCCCGAACTCAGAAGTGAAACGAACGTGCGCCGATGATAGTGTGGATTACCCATGTGAAAGTAGGTCACCGCCAGGCTCCTTATTCAGACAGACCCCCTCAGCGCAAGCTGCAGGGGGTTTTGTTTTTTATGGCGCAACATTAGAAGCCGCCTGCCGGTTGATGTTTCATTCACACTGAAAACTTGCTATAATGCGCGGATCGTATATGGGCTGTCAGCCCATTTTTTATTTGTGGCGGGGATATGGATTTATACGGTTTGCTGGAATCCACGGTGGCCGGTCTGGGGTATGAGTTCGTAGACCTCGAGGTGTCGCAGCGAGGCAAGTCCCTTCGTTTATTTATCGATAAGCCGACTGGAATCAGCGTCGAGGATTGCGCTTTCGTGAGCAATCACCTGTCGCGATTGTTGGCGGTCGAGATGGATTGCGACTATGACCGGTTGGAGGTGTCTTCTCCTGGGCTGGACAGGGTTTTGAAGAAGGAAGCGGATTTCATTCGTTTTGATGGTGAGCGTGCGCAGATTAAATTGCGGGTTGCGCTTGCCGGCAGGAAAAATTATGCGGGCGTTTTGCGTGGTGTACAGGATGGTGTGCTGCAACTGGAAGTGGATGGCACACTGTTGACGCTGAATATTGCCAATATAGACAAGGCACGTTTGATACCGAATATATAGCCGGAGGTAGTATGAGTCGTGAAATTTTGCTGGTCGTGGATGTGATGTCGCGGGAAAAGAACGTCTCTAAGGATGTGATTTTTGCTGCGCTGGAATTGGCGTTGGCCTCCGCGACAAAAAAGCGTTTTCATGAGGATGTGGATGTGCGCGTCGACCTTGACCGCGATACCGGTGAGTATTCCTCTGTTCGTCTCTGGCACGTGGTTCCGGACGATGTCGTGGAGTTCCCGGCGCGTCAGATTGGCCTGACTGAAGCCAAGGAGCGCGATCCTGAGCTTGAACTGGATGACTATATCGAGGAGCTGCTTGAGCCGGTCGAATTTGGTCGTATTGGCGCGCAGGCCGCCAAGCAGGTGATCTTGCAGAAAATTCGTGAAGCTGAGCGTGAGCAGATCCTGAACGACTTTCTGGAACGCAAGGAATACCTTGTTACCGGAACCATCAAGCGGATGGAGCGTGGTAACGCCATTATCGAGTCGGGGCGGATCGAGGCTCTGCTGCCGCGTGACCAGATGATCCCCAAGGAAAACCTGCGGATTGGCGACCGGGTGCGGGCATATCTGTCACGGGTTGACCGGGCAGGCCGCGGCCCGCAATTGATTTTGTCTCGCATTGCGCCAGAGTTTCTGGTCAAGCTGTTTGATCTGGAAGTCCCTGAAATTGAGGATGGGTTGCTGGAAATCAAATCGGCTGCGAGAGACCCAGGGGTGCGCGCAAAGATTGCCGTTAAATCAAACGATCAGCGCATCGATCCAATTGGAACTTGCGTTGGTATGCGTGGTTCACGCGTACAGGCAGTGACTTCCGAACTCGCCGGTGAACGGGTGGACATCATATTGTGGTCGCCCGAACCCGCCCAGTTTGTGATCAATGCTTTGGCTCCGGCTGAAATCAGCAGCATCGTGGTGGATGAGGAAAAGCACAGCATGGATGTGGTGGTAGAGGAGGAGCAGTTGGCGCAGGCCATCGGACGTCTTGGGCAGAATGTGCGCCTGGCCAGCGAGCTGACTGGCTGGACCTTGAACATCATGACCGAGGATGAGGCAGACCAGAAGAACCAGGAAGAAAGTTCGGCGATTATTTTGCAGTTTATGCAAAAACTCGACGTTGACGAAGAGGTGGCAGGGATTTTGGTGCAGGAGGGATTCGGTACACTGGAAGAAGTGGCCTATGTTCCGCTTGCAGAGATGTTGGAAATTGAATCTTTTGACGAGGATACGGTCAATGAGCTGCGCAGCCGCGCACGCAATGCGTTGCTGACGGAAGCGATTGCCAGCGAGGAAAAAATGGAGGCTCCCTCAGCCGAGTTGCTGGCGATGGAGGGAATGGATGACGAAACAGCACGCTCCTTGGCATCCAAGGGCGTGGTGACGATGGATGATCTGGCTGATTTGGCGGTTGACGATCTGGTTGAAATGACTGGGATGGACAGTGAACGCGCCAAGGAATTGATTATGACGGCACGCGCTCCGTGGTTTGCATGACGATAGCGAGCAGAGTGTACTGGAGAATTAAATGGGACAAATGAACGTGGCTCAATTTGCCGGCGAGCTGGGCTTGCCCGCAACGCTGTTGCTGGAACAGTTGCATGCTGCGGGCGTGAATAAAGCGGCGTCCGAGGATTTGCTGACCGAGCAAGACAAGACTCAGTTGCTTGACTATTTGCGCCGTGCGCATGGCGCAAAGGAACAGAAGAATAAAATCACTCTGACCCGCAAGGAAACAACCGAAATCAAGAAGGCAGACAGTACTGGCAAGGCACGTACTATTCAGGTGGAGGTGCGCAAGAAGCGGGTTTTTGTTAAACGAGACGTGACCGAAGCCGCTCCAGTTGAAATGGCTCCGATTGAGGTGGCACCGGTTGAAGCTCCAGTCGTAGCCGCTCCAGTTGAAGTCGCGCCGGTTGAAGCGCCAGTCGTAGCCGCTCCAGTAAAGAAAAGAGCTAAACCGCAGTTGCACGATGCCGAGATCGCCAAGCGCGAAGTAGAGGCAAGCAAGCAAGCAGAGCTTTTCGCACGTCAAAGCGCGGATGTTCGCGAAAAGCAGGAAAAAGGCCTGCGTCGGCAAGCCGCAATAGTGGCACAGGCCACAGTTGCTGAATCTCAAGTTCCTGCCAAGGTGCCAGAGCCTTCATTATCGGAAGGCACGCTGCATAAGCCTGTCGTAAAGCCGGGTGAGAAAGTCGAGAAAAAGGCAGCAAAGAAAAAGGAAACCACCTGGGCGGATACGGCAGGCAAGAAGCGCGGTATCAAAGTGCGTGGCGATATGGGCGGCGCAACCGGATGGCGTAATCGTAAGGACAGGGGCGCTCATCACAAGGCGGAAGATCAGGGGCCGCATGGTTTTGCCATGCCTACTGAACCTATCGTGCACGAGGTGATGATTCCTGAAACCATCACGGTCGGGCAGCTTGCGCAAAAAATGGCGGTAAAGGCGGCCGCAGTCATCAAGGTAATGATGAAGATGGGCACCATGGCGACGATCAACCAAATGCTGGATCAGGAAACCGCGATGATTCTGGTTGAGGTAATGGGGCATGTCGCCAA
>JAUYEK010000229.1 GCA_030691435.1 Sulfuricella sp.
CCCCTTCGGCAGCCGGTTATGCTTGGCGGCCATAGCAGTTTGGACCCACCTGATCCCATCCCGAACTCAGAAGTGAAACGAACGTGCGCCGATGATAGTGTGGATTACCCATGTGAAAGTAGGTCACCGCCAGGCTCCTTACAGACAGACCCCCTCAGCGCAAGCTGCAGGGGGTTTTGTTTTTTATAGCGCACATTCCGCAAGCTTCCGGGCGCTATTATTTCCACTCGGCGCATGTGCTAACATGCGACCATCCCAACCAGAATCTGCCGCTGTGAAACCCTTGACCTTTGCCGTGCTGCGCCTGCTATCCGACGGAGAATTTCATTCCGGCGAGGAGATGGCGCAGCAGTTGAACGTATCCCGCGCCTCCGTCTGGCAGGCGATGCGCAATCTCGATGAGGCCGGCGTCGACTTGTTCCGCGTGCCGGGCCGCGGCTATCGGCTGCGCGAGCCTTTGCACTGGATTGACAGGGATAAAATTCGCGCCGGGCTGGGCGATAGAGCCGGGTTGTTTGATCTGGAGATTGCTGACTGTCTGGCTTCTACCAATAGCAGGTTGCTGGAGAAGGCGGTGCAGGGCGCACCGCATGGCAGTTGCGTGATCACGGAGATGCAGACGGCTGGGCGCGGTCGGCGCGGCAGGGAATGGCATGCCAATCTGGGCGGCAGCCTGACGTTTTCCCTGCTGTGGCGCTTCAACCAGGGGGCGGGATTTCTTTCCGGCCTCAGCCTGGCGGTCGGCGTGGCGCTGATGCGTGCGCTGAACCAGGTCGGCGTCTCCGGCGCAGGCTTGAAATGGCCGAACGACGTGCTGCACCAGCACCGTAAGCTGGCCGGCATACTCATCGAATTGCAGGGCGATATGCTGGGGCCGAGCGCCGCGGTGATCGGCATCGGCATCAACCTCAAGCTGTCCGGCAAGGTGCTGAACCGGATCGATCAGGCGGTGGTGGATCTCCACTCTATAGGCGGGGACGTGCCGGAGCGCAACTTCTTGCTGGCAAATATCCTGCTGCACTTGGCGGATGTTCTGAATGAGTTCGATGAGGGTGGGTTTTCAAGCCTGCGTGAAGAATGGTTGAAGCACCACGCTTATCATGAAAAACAGGTTCTATTGATCCTGCCCGACGGCAGCCATCACCAAGGACATTTGCTGGATGTGGCCGATGATGGCGCACTGCTGGTGCGTACCGCAGTTGGGAAGCAACGCTTTACCTCCGGTGAAATCAGTTTGAGGACAGTAGCATGATACTCGCGGTGGATGCCGGCAATTCCCGGATTAAATGGGGTTTGCATGATGGAAATTCTTGGTTGTCTAAGGGCTGGCTCGCCACTGCGGACGTAGCCGACCTGGGCGATGCATGGAAAGGCATGGCCGCGCCTGAACGGATCGTGGCATCGAATGTTGCCGGGCCGCAGGTGGCCATGCCGATAGAGGAAGCCAGCAAGGCCTGGCCTGTCCAGATTCGATGGGTCGCCGCCGTCGAAAACCAGTGCGGCGTACGCAATCGCTATGAAATCCCCTCGCAGCTGGGCAGCGACCGCTGGGCGGCATTGATCGCCGCGCGTGCCATCGCGCCGGAAGGCTGTGTGGTGGTCAATGCCGGCACTGCGATGACCGTGGATGCACTGACCGCCGAGGGCGTGTTTCTGGGCGGGATGATCGTTCCCGGGCTGGCAACCATGTTGCGGGCGCTGGCTGAAAGCACTGCCGCCATCGGAGAGGGGGGCGGTCATTACAGGGATATTCCCAAAAATACTCCTGATGCGGTTTACAGTGGTGCGCTGTCTGCCATGGTGGGGGCGGTCTGGCATATGAACGCCTTGCTCGCAGGCGAGATCAAGCGGGCGCCGACCTGTTTGCTGAGCGGCGGCGACGCTCAATTGCTTCTGCCGCTACTGTCCGGTAAGACGAAGATGGTGGATAATCTGGTGCTGGATGGGCTGATCAGGATCGCATTGGCATGAACCCAGATTGTCCATTGGAATGCTCGTGCATGTAGGAGCGCCGCCCCCGGCGCGAATGCGGCCGCAAATCGCGGCGAGGGCGCCGCTCCCACAGCGGTGTTTTGGCCCTAATGGATAATCTGGGATGAAGTGGATATTCGCAATACTGCTGGTTATCAACATCTTGTTTTTTACCGTGATGCAGCTCGGCAACAGCCATGGCAGGGAGCCCATGCGTGGCCACGAGCCGGTCAAGGCGGAAAAAATCAAGCTATTGGCTGAGCCGCAGAAAGCACCGGAGCTGGCGCTGGCCATGTCGGAGTCATCGGTAAAGTCAGGAAATAGCGCCCCCGTCGAAGCCAAATCCGAGATTTGCCTCGAATGGGGCCAATTTTCTGGCGACACGCTAAAGCGCGTGGCGCAGGCGCTGGAGAAACTGCAGCTGGGCGAAAAACTCCTCCAGCACAAAGCGGAAAAATCCGGGGGCTACTGGGTTTATGTCACGCCACGCAAGACGCTGCAGGAAGCGCAAAAGAAGATGGATGAACTGAAACGGCTGGGGGTGCAGGAAAGCTATATCGTCCGCGAGCCATCGGCGATGCAGTATGCGATTTCCCTGGGTATTTTTTCCACCGCCGAGGCGGCTGCCAAATACCTCGAGCAGTTGCGCGAGAAGGGGGTGAAATCGGCCGTTTCCGGCCCGCGCACCCAGGAAATCGACGCTGCCATATTTCAGATCAAGGATAGCGGCGAGTCCATGACCGCGCAGCTGACAAAATTGAAACTGGATTTTCCTGGAAGCGAGTTGAAGGCCGTGGAGTGCCGTAAACCGGGCAAGGAGGGGCAATGATCAAGAAAGCGCTGCTGGGTTTGGCGGTATTGCTGGGTAAGAAGGTGATTGCCAAAATCGTGCGCAAGGTAGCTGCCAAGGCTAGCGGAAAAGTTCCTCCAAAGAGCTAAGGAAACAGCTTGCCCGGATTGAGTATTCCGTTGGGGTCGAATACCTGTTTGATCTGTTTCATCAAAGCCATGGTTGGCGCATCAATTTCGCGCCCCACATAGGCGCGTTTTTCGCGGCCCACGCCGTGTTCACCTGAAAGCGTGCCGCCGAGCTTCAATACCAGGTTAAAAACCTCGTCCAAGCAGGCTTCTCCCCTTCGCATTTCATCGGGATCGTCCGGGTTGATCAGCAGATTGACGTGGATATTGCCGTTACCGGCATGGCCGAAATTCACATTGGCCACGCGGTATTTCCGGCTCAGCTCTCCCAGCCCCTGCAGCAGCTCCGGCAGCCTTGAAACCGGCACGACGACATCTTCGTTGATTTTCTTCGGGGCAATGTCGCGCAGTAATGGTGAAAGCGCCTTGCGAACCGCCCACAGCCCGGTCGGATCGGCGGTGGCCTCTGCCGTAATCAGACCGTCGTTGCTGCAAGCACGGCGGATGGCCTCTGCGCTGTCGGCAATTTCTGCGGTTCCTCCATCCACCTCGATCATCAGCATGGCGCGCGAGTTTTCCGGCAGCAGGCCGGGATGGCGACCGCGTATCAGGTCGAGCGCCGCGCTGTCGAGAAATTCCAGCGCACTGGGGATGTGCGGTTGCGCCATGATCGCGGCGATCGCTCTGGCGCAGTGGGTGATGTCGGCATAGTGCGCGGTGATGCCGCCCACCGATTGCGGCAGCGGAGTGAGTTTGAGGGTGGCCTCGGTAATTACGGCAAGCGTACCTTCTGAACCGATGATCAAACGCGTCAGATCGTAGCCGACCACGCCCTTGGTGGTCGCGCAGCCGGTCTTGATGATTTCGCCGCTGCCGGTTACCGCCTTCAATCCCAGTACATGGTCGCGGGTGACTCCGTATTTAACGGCATGAGGGCCGGCGGCGCAGGTGGCGAGGTTGCCGCCGATGCTGCAATACGCGCTGCTGGAAGGGTCGGGCGGCCAGAAAAAGCCGTGCTGTTTGGCGGCTTCCTGGATTTCCTGGTTGAGCACGCCGGGCTCGGCGACGATCACCCGGTTGGCGGGATCGACGCGAAGGATGTTGCGCATGCGCTCCAGCGACAAAGCCAGGCCGCCGCTTTCGGGAACGCTGCCGCCGGCGGTGCCGGTGCCCCTGCCGCGCGGCGTGACCGGCACACCATATTGGTTGCATAGCAGCATGATGTCCCGCACCTGCTCGGTGTTGAGCGCAAACGCAACCGCTTCGGGCGGGAAAATCTTGCGGCTGTTGTCGTATGAGTAGGCATAGCAGTCCACCGGATCGGTGAAAAGATTGTCCCGGCCGACAATGGCTTGAAGTTGGCGGAGAAAGTCGGTAGGGAGCATCAGTCTGGAGACAGCAATACACCACGAATGACACGAATGTCCACGAATGAACACGAATAGTTAAAGAAAGGCATGGTTTCACGAAACCATGAAATCGGATGGCCCATGTTAATCCATTGATTATTCGTGAACATTCGTGCTTGATTCGTGTGAATTCGTGGTTAATTGTTTTTTTGGCATCAAAGACTGCGGATCTTGGCCAGGGTCGCGGTGGTGGAGCGCTGATGCAGGAACGGAATCGAATGGACGGTTCCGCCCCAGCCTTGCACTTCCCGCGCGCCGACGATGTCGGTTACGGCCCAGTCGCCGCCTTTCACCAGCACATCCGGCTTGCAGGCAAGGATCAGGTTGAGCGGCGTATCCTCATCGAACCCGATGACCAGGCTGACGCTTTCCAGCGCTGCCAGCACCGTCATGCGGTCATCCTGATTGTTGATCGGGCGCTCGTCGCCTTTGCCCAGGCGCTTCACAGAAGCATCCGTATTGACCCCGACGATCAGGCTGGCGCCGAGTGACCGCGCCTGCGCCAGATAAGTGACATGGCCGCGATGGAGAATGTCGAAGCAGCCGTTGGTGAACACCAGCGGGCGCGGCAGGGTGGCAACGCGCTCAACCAGATTGCCGGGGGTGCAAATTTTGTTGTCGAACAGCGGTGCAGGAACAGAGACCATCAGTCGAGGTATTCGAACAGCTTGACCACCTTCTGCACGCCGCCGGTGGTGCGGGCGATTTCCACGGCGTTTTCCGCTTCCTTGCGGGTCACCATGCCGAGCAGATAGACCACGTTGTTTTCCGTCACCACCTTGACGTGATTGGCCTGGAATTTCCCCAAGTCCACAAAGCGTACCTTGACCTTGGAGGTCAGGTAGGTGTCGTTGCTGCGGGAAGTATAGGAACTGTTGCCGGCAATGGCGAGTTCGTTGAGGACGTTGCCGACATTGGGAACGCCGCGGACGGTTTTTTCGGCTTCCTGCTTGGCGGCATCGGTCGGAACCTCGCCGGTCATCAGGATGGTACGGTTGTAGCTGGTGATGTTGATGTGAACCGTGCCCTTGAATTTTTCGTCGAGACGGTTGGACGCTTTCAGCTCGATACCCTGATCCTCGATAAAAGTGCCAGAAGTGCGGCGATCTTCGGCCATAAGAACACCCGTACCTGCGCCGGTGGCAACGACCGGGAAGCACCCTTGCAGGTTGATGAGGGAAAAGGCCATAACAATCAGGTAGAAATAACGCATTTATTCAACTCCTAGTAAAAGACAATCAACGGCATCGCACAGGCAGTGGATGGCGGTAATATGGATTTCCTGCGTGTGCGCGGTGCGGTCGCCCGGCGCGCACAGGTGGATGTCGCCCGGCATCAGGATTTCGGCCATCTGGCCGCCGCCCCTGCCGGTCAGCGCGATCACGTTCATGCCGCGGTCGTGGGCGGCGTTGACCGCCTGGATCACGTTGCGGGAATTGCCGCTGGTGGAAATGGCCAGCAGCAGGTCGCCGGAGTGCCCCAGGGCGCGTATCTGCTTGGAAAAAATCTGGTCGAAATCGTAGTCGTTGGCGATCGAGGTGAGGGTCGAGGCGTCGGTAGTCAGCGCGATCGCGGCGAGCCCCGGACGCTCCATCTCGCAGCGGTTGAGCATTTCCGCAGAGAAATGCTGGGCGTCCGCCGCCGAGCCGCCATTGCCGCAGGCAAGAATCTTGCCGTCGGCCAGCAGGCACTGCACAACGCGCTCCGCCGCATCGGCAATCGGGGCCGCAAGCAGATCCAGCGCCTGCAACTTGAGATGGGCGCTTTCGGTAAAGTGGTGGCTGATTCGGCTGATGAGGTCCATGTTGTTTAACTTTAGAAAAGGCTGTTAGCCACGGATGAACACGGATGAACACGGATTCCGCGTGGGAGTGATTTTATTGGCAGGGTAATTTGAAGTGTTTGCATGATTCGATATCCGTGTAAATCTGTGTTCATCCGTGGCTGATTTTAAAGCCTTAATTCACTCGCCAAAGGCATTCCTGATCCATTCGATGTCATTATCCCGCAGGCCGCGCAACAATACCACATCGAAACGGCAGGCGGGGGAGGCGCGCAGTTGCTGCAAATAATGCCGGGCGGTTAGCACCAACTTGTGCTGCTTGCTGGCAGTGATGCTGGCCGCCGCTCCGCCGAATGCGTCGTTCCCGCGCAACCGGACTTCGACGAATACCAGCGTGTTCTGATCCCTGCAGATCAGGTCGATTTCACCGAAGCGGCAGCGGTAGTTGGTTTCGACCAGCTTCAGCCCCTGCCGCTGCAGGAAGGCCGCTGCCAGTTGCTCTGCTGCGGCGCCGGTATTACCGGGGTTCGCCAAGATTTCTCGGGTCGGCGAACTCAGTCGCTACCGCTGTTCCCTCTCTGAATTGCGCGGCCGCCATTTCACGCTGGAACTGGTGATCGGCAAGGCTGATCTGGCCGGTTACGCCGTCCAGCACGCTGCCTTCCCTCTGCCGCGGGTTCTGTGCCATTACGGTGGCGATACGAAAGGCGTCGATGCCCAGCGCGTAAAGCCGCTCCTGCTCGATGCTGAAGTTTTCGGCACGCGGGTACACCATAACGGCGGGATGGTCGGGCACGAGCAACCAGGGCATTTCGGCGAATAGCACGCCGTTCAGGTCAATATTCCGGCCGATTTCCTGGTTGCCGCCGAAGACCATCGAGGTGGCGTAGGTCGGCGTGTTGGCATCCAGATAGGGGCGAACCATGCGAGCCAGATTGGCATCGGCGGCGAGAAAGATGATGTCCGACCGATGCTTGATCACCGTATCGCGCACTGCGGGGAATTGGGTCCGCTCGGGGGAAAAGCTGGCCTGTGCCACCAGCTTCCCGCCCAGCCCGCGCCATGCGTCGGCGAATGCCTGCTGTACCCGTTTAGCCAGCGGCGTATCGGCGGTAACGGTCAGGGCAGTGCGCCGGCCGTCGTTAAACGCGCGGCGTGCGGCCTGGCGCGCTTCGCCCTCCGCAGTCAGGCCGAACAGGTAGAAGTTTTCAGGAAGAACAGCTTCCCCTTCCGGATAATTCAAGGCCAGGGTCGGCACCGCAACCAGACCGCTTTTCGCCAGCGCAGTGACGGCATTACGGGTCAATGGCCCGATCACGATATTGGCGCCGGCTTGCAATGCCTGCCGGTATGCGGACACAATATCCTCAACCTGGTCACCGGTAGGATAAACTTGCAGCGGCAGCACTGCCGGGATATGCATGATGGAAGCGGCAACGGCGCCCTGCCTGACCGCTTCTGCAGCCGGCCCGAACGAGGCCGACTTGAGCGGCAGCAGCAGCGCGATATGGTCTTTGTTTTTGGATGCCGCTGGCGCCGGTTCGGCTGCCCCGGCGCAGTGGATGGCAAATAGAGTCAGCAGAAAGACGAGGAACCGTTGCATCAGGAAAATAACCAGACAGGCAAAAACATATTATATGTAGTTGCCACGCCAATTGGAAATCTGCAGGACATCACCCTGCGCGCGCTGGAAATCCTGCGCAGCGTCGACGCCATCGCCGCCGAGGACACCCGCAACACCACCCGCCTGCTCAACCACTTCGCGATCGGCGCCAAACTGATCGCCGTGCATGAACATAACGAATATCAGGCCGCCGCGCGGCTGATCGAAATGCTCCAGTCCGGCAAGTCGGTAGCGCTGGTGTCCGATGCCGGCACACCGGCGGTGAGCGACCCCGGCGCCTACCTGGTCGCCAAGGTGCGCGAGGCCGGTCTGCGCGTTGTGCCCATCCCCGGCGCGAATGCGGCAATCGCCGCCTTCTCGGCGGCGGGGATCACCGCGCCGCACTTCCTGTTCTACGGTTTTCTGCCGCACACCGCATCGGAGCGTAAACGCGAGCTCGCCGCGCTGAAGGCGATGCCCCATACCCTGGTGTTTTACGAATCGCCCCACCGCATCCTCGCCAGCATGGCCGATCTGCGGGAAGTGCTGGGCGGCGCGCGCACGGTCACCATCGCGCGCGAGCTGACCAAGATTTTCGAAACCATCCATACCTGCACGCTGGAAGATGCGCTGGGCTGGCTGGAGACCGACCCCAACCAGCAGAAGGGCGAATTCGTCCTGCTGGTGTCGGGAGCGGAAGTAGTGAAGGAAGAGGGGGTAGGCGAGGAAGCGCAGCGCGTCCTGCAACTGCTGCTGGCGGAAATGCCGCTGAAACAGGCGGTGAAGCTGGCCGCCGAGATCAGCGGCGAGAAGAAGAATGCGCTGTATGAACTGGCGTTGCAGTTAAAAAAGGGTGGGGGGTGAGGCGGCAGGGTGCCCCGTTTTTCTCTCGATACGCAGGCGAATATCGCCACAGCGATCGGTCATCGTGCGCATGTCGAGCTTGAAGCGGTCTAGTGATGACTAGGCTACGAATCTAGAGCATCCAGAATTCTGGTAATTCCTCAGGGTCCTTGGCGCTTCTTTTCCTCCTGCTTGATCTTCTTGTCAGCCTTTTTTTCCTTTGTTGTTTTGGCGGGTTCCTTCTTGACTGCTTTCTTCGAGTCCTGGCCTTTGCTCATGATTTTTGCTCCATCGTTGAAAAATTTGAATTCTGCAGCGTCGATCTAACCCAATGGGCTGGACTCCTCCCCCTATCGACATCGACGTGCCAGACTGGAGGTGTCATCAACCGGTCAACCGGGCAAGGGATCCGAAATGAACATTACACGAATTAGCCTTGATCTGGCAAAGCATGTTTTTCAGGCGCATGGTGTTGACCGGCAAGGAAGGCCAGCGGCATTGCTCGACAGGCATAGACGGGCAGGTTGGGGTGGCGCCAATCTTCGCTTGTTTTGTATATCCAAACCAGTATAATTCATAGCATGAAACCCATGCGATTCCTCGGCGACTCGCTCAAGTGCCTGCGAGATTTCCCAGAGGACGCAAGGCAGGATGCGGGTTACCAACTTGACAAGGTACAGCGCGGAGAGCAGCCGGACGATTTCAAGCCCATGCCGACGATAGGCAAGGGGGTTGAAGAAATCCGGGTGCGGGACGACTCCGGCGTCTATCGTGCGGTGTATGTGCTGCATGCCTTCCAGAAAAAAACGCAGGCCACGTCGAAGCACGACATCGAGGTGGCCAAGGCGCGCTACAGTGAATTGATGAAAGGACGCAAATGAAAAAAATTGAGACCTACGCCAGCGTATGGGATGCCATCGCCGACACGCCTGAGCAAGCGGCCAACCTTCGCGCCAGGGCCGATCTCATGCAGCAAATTGCAGCCATCGTGAAGGAGAGCGGCTGGACGCAGGTTGAGGCCGCCACCCGCTGTGGCGTCACCCAGCCGCGCATGAACGACCTGCTGCGTGGCCGGGTATCCCGCTTCTCTCTCGATGCGCTGGTGAACATCGCCACAGCGATCGGTCGTCGTGTGCATGTCGAGCTTGAAGCGGCGTAGTAATGACTATGCTACGAATCTAGGCTTGACCCCGTGTTTTGCCATGTCAATATTTCAGTATCGTGGGGAAGGTTAAAATGAAACGCTATCGGTATGTTGCTTTCGCCTTTGCGTGGCTCGCAATCGGCACTGCATTAGCTGATCCACTACCAATCAATCAACTCCCCATGTATGGAGAGCGCGAGAAAACTGCGGAGATGAAAAGCGCCGATGCAGCGTTTGTCGTGTCGCTCCAAAAGCAAGGGCTCTCACGCGAGGAAGGGGCGAAACAGGTCATACAGTCTGGTTGGTCGTATTGGGCAAAACGAGATATGGCTACCGCAATGGCGCGCTTTAACCAAGCATGGTTGCTCGACCCAGAGAACGGAAACAAAACACGGGGTCAAGTCTAGAATCGTAGCGTGAAATCGGCATCTTACAGTCGTGCCCCTACTTTACCTTCGGCACCCCATTTTCAGGATATCCAAATGGAAAAATTAACTCTTATCCGCCCCGACGACTGGCATTTGCATCTGCGCGACGGCGAGCAGATGCGGGCAGTGCTGCCGGACACGGCGCGCCGTTTCGGCCGCGCCATTGCCATGCCCAACCTCAGGCCGCCGGTGACCACCACCGAGCTGGCGCTGGCCTATCGCGGGCGCATCCTCGCGGCCTTGCCGCAGAATGCGCGCTTCGAGCCACTGATGACTCTGTACCTGACCGACAACACGGCGCCTGCCGAAATCGCACTGGCCAAGGCGAGCGGGCTGGTGCATGGGGTCAAGCTGTATCCGGCCGGGGCCACCACCAATTCGGATTCGGGCGTGACCGATCTGCTCGGCAAGTGCAGTGCGGCACTGGCGGAAATGGAAAAGCAGGACTTGCCGCTGCTGGTGCATGGCGAGGTCACCGATCCCGAGGTGGACGTGTTCGACCGCGAAAAGGCGTTTATCGATCGCGTGCTGGCGCCGCTGGCGCAGCGTTTTCCCGGTCTGCGCGTGGTGCTGGAGCATGTCACCACCCGCGACGGCGTGGAGTTCGTCAAGGCGGCATCAAGGCGCGTTGGCGCCACGCTCACCGCCCATCACCTGCTGATGAACCGCAACGCCATGTTCGCCGGCGGCATCCGCCCGCACCACTATTGCTTACCAGTGCTGAAGCGCGAGGAGCATCGCCGCGCGCTGGTCGCGGCGGCGACCAGCGGCGATCCGAAGTTCTTTCTCGGCACCGATAGTGCGCCCCATGCCAAGGGCGCCAAGGAAACCGCCTGCGGCTGCGCCGGCATGTATACCGCCCATGCCGCCATCGAGCTTTACGCCGAGGCATTCGAGCAGGCGGGCGCGCTCGACAGACTGGAGGCCTTCGCCAGCTTTTACGGCGCGGATTTTTATGGCCTGCCGCGCAACACGGACAGCATTACGCTGGTGAAAGAAAGCTGGGATGTGCCGGAGTCGATGCCGTTTGGTGGGGAAACGCTGGTGCCGTTGCGGGCAGGGGAGAGGATTGGGTGGAGGTTGGCGGATTAACTGGGTTGTGTGCGCCAAACTCTCCCTGCTGCTATGCCCCGCAGGAAATCAGAGATGTTATTCGACGAATAATAACCAACCAATGAAGTCGGCAATTATTGGGGGTTGCGTGGTATAATTCCACCCGAAGCTGGCTAGACAGTCGCTGCGCGCGCAAGCGCGGAGAGGAAAGTCCGGGCTCCATAGAGCAGGATGCCGGTTAACGACCGGAGGCCGTGAGGCCATGGAAAGTGCCACAGAAAATATACCGCCGATGGCCGGACTTCGCCACCCGCAAGGGTGGCAAAGTCTCTTCAGGAAGATCGGGATGCGCAAGCAGACCGTATCCGATTGAAGGTAACGGATCAGGTAAGGTTGAAATGGCGAGGTAAGAGCTCACCGCGCGCCCGGCAACGGGAGTGGCAGGGTAAACCCCATCCGGAGCAAGACCAAATAGGCAGGCGTTGAGGCGGCTCGTCGAGCCTGCGGGTAGGTTGCTTGAGTGTACGGGTAACCGTGCGCCTAGAGGAATGACTGTCCACGACAGAACCCGGCTTATCGGCCAGCTTCACCCCATTTAGTCCTGAGTGCTGAGTCGAAAGTCCTGAGCAAGGCTTCCTCACCCCTCACCCCTCACCCCTCACCCCTCACCCCTCACCCCTCACCCCTCACCAAAAAGTCCTGATA
>JAUYEK010000248.1 GCA_030691435.1 Sulfuricella sp.
GGCTTCGGCGGCGCCATGACTTACGACCGCGCCACCAATCTGCGCGAGCTGGCCGCCACCCTGCCGCTGGACAGCATCGTGCTCGAAACCGATGCGCCGGACATGCCGCCGGCCTTCGTCGGCAAGGCGCGCAACAGCCCGGAATACCTGCCGCGCATCGCCGAGACCCTGGCTGAATTGCGCGGGATGACGGTAGCCGAGGTGGCGGCGGCGACCACGACCAATGCCCGGGCGATCCTGAAAGGACTGGCATGAGGAACCACGCAACTCAGCGCATGGCGTACCTGTCGATCGTGACCTCGATCGCGACGATGGCGCTGAAATTCGGCGCCTTTTCCCTCACCGGTTCGGTGAGCCTGCTTTCCGACGCCATCGAATCGCTGGTCAACCTCGCCGCCGGTCTGATTGCCCTGGCGGCGCTGATCGTCGCTTCCCGTCCTGCGGATGTCGATCACGCCTACGGTCACGACAAGGCTGAATACTTTTCCAGCGGCGCTGAAGGCGCACTGATCCTGGTGGCGGCGGTGTCCATCATCTATGCGGCGGTGGGGCGCTTTCTGCATCCCGTTGCGCTGGAAAATCTCGGCCCCGGCATGATGGTTTCGTTGCTGGCGGCGGCACTGAATTTCGCCACGGCACGGGCCATGCTCAAGGTGGGAACCCAGTACGACAGCATCACCCTGGAAGCGGATGCCAAACACCTGATGACGGATGTCTGGACCTCGGTGGGGGTGGTGGCTGGCCTGGGCGTGGTGATGTTCGCGCCGCCCTCGTGGCAGATACTCGATCCGCTGATGGCGGTGGCGGTGGGGCTGCACATCATTTTCACCGGGATCCACTTGCTGCGGCGCTCCTGGAGCGGGCTGATGGACGCGGCACTGCCGGTCGATGAGGTGGGGCAGATCGAGGCGGAGATACGCAAATTATTGCCCAATGGCACCTCCTTCCATGACCTGCGTACCCGCAAATCCGGCCCGCGCCGTTTCATCGACTTTCACCTGCTGGTGCCGGGGGCAAGTACGGTGAACGAGGCGCATGCCTTGTGCGACCGGATCGAGGAAGCACTCGAGCGCACCTTGCCCAACACCGCGGTGACGATTCATGTCGAGCCGCTGGAAACGCATAAACTTGAAAACAACAGCTCATCCACGGATTAGCACGGATGTACACAGATATTCCTTTGGAATTTCATGATCTCTGGTTTTATCCGTGTACATCCGTGGCTAAAAGAAAGGTTTTTGATGCAACCCCAATTCGAACGCACCCATATCCTGCTCGGCGATGAAGGCCTCGCCAGGCTGGCATCCAGGCACGTCTTTGTTGCCGGGCTCGGCGGCGTCGGCTCTTACTGCGCGGAAGCGCTGGCGCGCGCCGGCATTGGCAGGCTGACCCTGCTCGACCACGACGTGGTGGCGGCTTCCAACATCAACCGCCAGCTGCCGGCATTGCTCTCCACCGTGGGCCAGTCCAAGGCGGAACTGATGGCGGCGCGCATCCGCGACATCAATCCGGAGTGCCAGCTGACGGTCATCCGGCAGTTTCTCGATACCGAAAACGTCAACGACTTGGTGCCGGGCGACTGCGATTACGTGGTGGATGCGATCGATTCGCTGGCGTGCAAGGTGGCGCTGGTGGCGGAAAGCCTGAAGCGCGGCCTGAAGGTGGTTTCGAGCATGGGGGCGGGCAACCGCCTCGACCCGAGCCGGATCAAGCTCGCCGACATCAGCCAGACCGAAATGTGCCCGCTCGCGCGCCAGATG
>JAUYEK010000254.1 GCA_030691435.1 Sulfuricella sp.
ACGACCCTGCAATTGCCCGGGGACGATCAGCCGCTCAACGACCCTTACGATATTCGCGACTTGCTCGAGCGCCAGGTCGACCTGGTTGTGGACGGTGGCTACGGCGATGTGGACACCACCACCGTGATCGACCTGAGCGGCGAGACGCCGGTGCTGGTGCGGGCGGGCAAGGGCGATATCCAACCCTTTGGACTGGAGGAAGCGTGAACCTGAAAGCAGTTCAAGCCACGGATGAACACAGATTTACACAGATTATCAATGAATTACTTTCTCATTTTGCACACCTTTTTGGTGAAGAGTAAGTCGGCTGCAACTAATTGTTTCGCCTGGAGGCGCCTACTTTTGGTATCTGTGTAAATCCGTGTTCATCTGTGGATAAAAGAGGTTTTTAAGATAAATGGAATTGAATATCGTACAACAGGTCGCCGTTTATGCCTTGCCGGTGGTGTTTGCCATCACGCTGCACGAAGCGGCGCACGGCTATGTCGCCAAGCACTTCGGCGATACCACCGCCTACATGCTGGGGCGGGTCAGCCTGAACCCGCTGCGCCATATCGATCCGATCGGCACCGTGCTGATTCCGCTCCTGACGCTGTGTCTGGGTGGGATCCAGTTTGGCTGGGCCAAGCCGGTGCCGGTGAATTTCAACCGCTTGCGCAATCCGAAGAAGGACATGCTGTGGGTGGCCCTGGCCGGACCCGGCGCAAACCTGGCCATGGCGCTCGGCTGGGCGGTGGTGATGAAGCTCGCCAACATGATGCCGGACAGCGCGCTTTCCCTGCCGATGTCGCTGATGGGCATGGCTGGGATCAACATTAATGTCGTGCTGATGGTACTTAATCTGCTGCCGCTGCCGCCGCTGGACGGCGGGCGCATCGCTGTCAGCCTGCTGCCGGACCGGTTGGCCTACCGCTATTCCTTGCTGGAACCCTACGGCATGATTCTGCTGGTGGTTCTGTTGTTCAGCGGCATGCTGGGCGCGATTATTGGGCCTCTGATTCACGTGACAAAATCGTTGATATTGCTGCTATTCGGTATTTGATAAAGAAAGAATCAAGAACATGTTTACTGAACGCGTTTTGTCCGGCATGAGGCCGACCGGCAGCCTGCATCTTGGCCACTATCACGGCGTACTGAAAAACTGGGTGAAGCTGCAGCATGAATACGAATGCCTGTTTTTCGTCGCCGACTGGCATGCGCTGACCACCCATTACGACACGCCCGGCATCATCGAACAGAGCGTCTGGGACATGGTGATCGACTGGCTCGCTGCGGGCGTGGATCCGTCCCGCGCGACCCTGTTCATCCAGTCGCGCGTGCCCGAACATGCCGAACTGCATCTGCTGCTGTCGAT
>JAUYEK010000262.1 GCA_030691435.1 Sulfuricella sp.
ATCGAATACGCCGTTAAAATGCGGAGCTTCCCCCAGAGCTGCTTGCTCGACCAGGTGTTGCTGCGCGGCGAACTGACACCTGAAACGATAGACGCCATCGCCCGCAGAATCGCCGATTTCCATGGCCGCACTGCAATCGCAGACAACCAGAGTCCTTTCGGCACGCCGGAGCGGACCCACCTGCCGGTGGCGGAAAATTTCGCGCAGATTCGCCCGCGACTGCGGGATAAAGAAGACCTTATCCGCCTGGACAAACTGGAGCGATGGAGCGAACGGGAATATCAGGCCCGTTTCAATGCTCTTGCGGAGCGCAAGGCACAGGGCTTGATCCGAGAGTGCCACGGCGATCTGCATCTCGGCAACATGGCGCTACTGGATGGGGAGGCGGTTCCCTTCGATTGCATCGAGTTCAGCGACAACCTGCGCTGGATCGACGTCATCAGCGAGGCGGCCTTCCTGGCCATGGATCTGCAAGACCGGGGGCGGCCAGACCTGGCGCGCCGATTCCTCAATGCCTACCTGGAGCAAACCGGGGATTACGACGGTCTTGAAGTGCTGCGCTACTACCTGGTGTACCGCGCCATGGTGCGCGCCAAAGTGGCCTGCATCCGTGCCGTGCAGGAGGGATTGCCTGACGGCCACTGGACGCAATACCGAGACCACATCGAACTGGCGGCAGACTTCACTCGCCCCATTCAACCCTTCCTGGCCATCACCCACGGCTTGTCCGGCTCCGGAAAAACCACGGTCACGCAATCATTGCTGGAAGCGATGAGCTTGATTCGGATCCGTTCCGACGTGGAAAGAAAACGCCTGTATGGGCTCAAGCCGGAGGCGCGCAGCGGCGCCGGGACTGGCGGGAATATTTACTCTCCGGAAGCCAACGAACGCACCTACCGGCGACTGGCGGAGGCGGCGCGGGGAATTGTCCGGTCCGGCTTCCCCGCCATCGTCGACGCCGCCTTCCTCAAGCGACGAGAGCGCGCCGCTTTCCATGAACTGGCTCAGGAATTAAGCGTTCCTTTCGTCATTCTGGATGTCACCGCACCCGAAAATCGGCTGCGGGAACGGGTGAAGCAGCGCATGCAACACGGACGGGATGCCTCGGAAGCGGATATCGCGGTGCTGGAAAACCAGCT
>JAUYEK010000264.1 GCA_030691435.1 Sulfuricella sp.
CCGAGTTTTTCGATGGTGAACAGCATCACGTCGCCATAGAACTGCCGCTCGAACTCCCCCGAAAGATCGATGGTGGCGATGTCGGCTGCGATTCCGGGCCTGAATTCCGATTGGCCCGTGGTCCGGACGGTGCGCTTGTGCAGCATGGGGAGATTGGCGGATACGAATCGCTCCCCGATTTCGGACTTGATGAGCCGTCCCAGCACTGGCCCGGCCATCCTGAGCTTCAGGGTCGCAAAAGGGATGAAGTACTTCAGACCTTCCGGTTTGAAGATGTAATTTCCCGTGTAGATGGTTCGGGCCGGACGGACGCTGGCCATGATGTCTTCATGGCGATAATAGGTTTTTCGGGTGGGATGCTCGCCGTAAAAAAACCGGTTCAGCTTGCTTGAAAAATGGCTGAAGCAGCGCGAGTTGTCATGTTCGCCGGCGATGGAGCAATGATATTGAACCGACTCTTTCGCGGGTTTGAAGCCAAAGAGAGCCGCCATGTCGTGATAGGACGCTTCGTTATCGTCACGCTGCCTGGTGTCGTGGAACTGGCAGGGCTGGGATGGATCGTATGCGGCGATCTGGTGCAGAAAGCAGATGACATCTTCAAGAAAGTTGCCCGCCATCACGGACGGAGAGACGGGCGGGTCGCCGACCACCTTGCCGGTGAGTATGGTAGGGCTGGCCCCGGTTTCGGAAAAAATCCGGTCCAGGCAATGAAAATAGTTGGTGGCGTAAAGGTTTCTGTCCCCCGCTGCGGTGCTGACTTTTACCTGGAACTCCTGGTCGCTGTCGATGAAATAAAACAGGGTCTTTTCCGCACCGCGCCGCCCTATTTTGTTCAGCTTCAGGTAGGCGATGTTGCGCATGATCGAGGGGCCCTTATGGTAAAAGGCCTCCCTGTCGGTGTCGCCGAGGATTCTGGACAAGGCCTTCTTTTCCGCCTCGGTCAAGGCGTCCATCTGGTCGAGTTGCTTGCTCAGGCCGAAATAGCGGGTTGCTATGCCCTGCGCGTTGCAATCGTCCGCAATCGCCCTGTTTCTGGTGATGCTGTCATCGTCTCTGGAGTCATCGGCGACGATGACCGAAACTTTCTGGTAGCGGTTATTGGCAAACCCGCCATACCCAAACGATCTGCACAGGTGCAGCAGGCTGTCGAGGCAGCTTTTCAGGTGTTGCGGCCTGTCCGCAACCGGGATGACGATGACGAAGTTGTGCCTGTCATCGTCGCCCTTCAATGCGATGAGTCGTTCCAACTCCCGAAAGGCCGCGTGATAAGGCTCAAGCAGAGATGCATTAACCCCCTCTCCCCTTGTGGGAGAGGGCTGGGGAGAGGGGTAATGCATCGATTACTCACCCTCTCCCCAGCCCTCCCCCATCAAGGGGGAGGGGGCGTTGGGCTCGTTCGGTTCATCTGCCCACAGCGCCTTCTCGATAGCCCGAATGCGGGATAGCCAGGCCTCGATCAGTCCGTCGATATTTTCGTGCATTTCCGGGTTCTATCTTCCCGACAGGTAATTGGGGAAGGCGTCCTTGTCGATCATGATTTCGATGAGGTTGATGGCGTTTTCCAGGTCGCTGTTGGCAAACAGGTCATCGAGATCGGATTCGGCCACGATTTTCTTGTGGTTGATGCCGAATGATAGGGCGAGGTAGCGAAAGTCGGGATTGACGAAGTCGCAATCGATGAATCTCTTGTCGTAGAGCTGGAACTGGTTCTTGCGAATCAGGCTCATGGTGGAGTTGTTGAACACCACCACGTTCAGCGGAATGCCGTAATTCACCGCCGTCATGATTTCCATGCAGCACATTTGAAAACCCCCATCGCCCAGGATGGCAAAGGTCGGCTTCTGTTCCGAAAACCTGGCGCCGATCGCGGCGGGTATGGCGTGTCCCAGGGAGGATATTCCGGAATTCGGGAAATACCGGTTCCCGCTGGATACGTTGAAGAAGTTCTGGGCAAAAATAATATTGTCGTCAAAGATCAACGCATTTTCCGGGAAGTGCGTCTCCAGTTTCGAATAAAATTGTTTAACCAGTGCAAACCTGGACGGTAGCACAGAGTCATCTTTACTGGAGGCTTCCTTGCTTAATCCCTCCGCATGGACATGGAATTTGTCGAGGTTTTTCCGGGTCGCCCCGATGTCCCCGATCCTTTCCAGGATTTCAGTCAAGGCATCCTTGATGTCGCCGTGGATGGCGACATCCGCCTTGAATACCTTTTCCAGTTGGTCGTGGTCATTGTCGATCTGGGCGATCTTCTTGTTGCCCAGAAGCTTGTCGTCCCACAGGTAGCTGGTGCGTTCGTTGAACCCGGCGCCCAGAAACAGGACCAGGTCCGCATGATCGACGATGTATTTGTACGCAGCCCCATTCGAGGTGACCCCCAGGCTCCCCAGGGATAGCCCGGACCCGTCGCCGATGACCCCCTTCCCTTTCAGGGTGGTGGTCACCGGGATGTTCATCGCTTCGCTCAGTTGGGCGACGACTTCCTGCGCGCCCGATTTGATGCAGCCATAACCCGCCACGATGACCGGGTATTTCGCCTCGGCAATCAGCTCTGTCAGCGCGTCCACGGGCAGGGCGCGTTTGTGGAGCGAGTGGCTGCTGTTTCGGGTGTGAACGCGATCGAGCAGGTTTTCCTCGACCATTTCCTTCTGGACGTTGTAGGGAAAGCTGAGGAGCACGGGGCCGGAATTGCTGGAAAGAAGAATTTTTGATGCCTGGTTCAGGACATGCACCAGATAGTCGGTTCTTTCGATGATCTTGTTATATTTGGTGATGCCCTTGAACAACGCGGCCTGATCGATGCTTCCGCCCTCGCCGGAGCTCTCTTGCAGCCCGCCCTTGCCGAAGATATGGGTCGATGTTTCCCCGGTAATAATCAGGATCGGCTGTTTGTCCGCATAGGCATTGGCGATCCCCGTCACCAGGTTGGTGGCGCCCGGACCGGCAGTGGTGATGCAGGCGGAAATTCTCCCCGAGGCTCTGGCGTAGCCCCCGGCCATGAACGCCGCCCCCTGCTCATGCTTGACCAATACGCTCTTGATGTTCGAGTCGTACAAGCTGTCGTAGACCGGCAGGATATGGGCGCCCGGCATCCCGAAGATAACTTCGATACCCAGGCGCTCTAAATACCTTACGATTAATTCACGTACCGCTATTTTCATGTCGTCTCGTCATGGCCATCAATCCATCAATCTTAGTGTCGCCCCGCTGTTATCGGATATCGAACCGGCGCAGGGTTGCATGGCTCGGTGCCGGGACAGGCATTTTAACCGAACCTTCGCCCAATAATGAAATAGGGGCGGCTTCCCACCTGAATGTGTCTGATGCAGCCAGGACAATTCAGTTCGATTGTTCATCAAGCGCCACGGAGTTACCATGGTCATTCGCCGATAAACCAAAAGGAAAAAATATGCGTCCATATGCCTGCCGCCTGAATATTATTGCAGCGATTGTCGCTGTGATGGTGCTTTGCGGGGTTGCCGGATCGGCCTTTGCGGCCTCCGTGGGCGAACAGCGAAACGAAATCCGGAAGATGCGTAAGGAGGCCTTGGCGCAGCTCTACAAGGTGCATCCTGCGGCCAGGGCCAGCATACAGAAAGCGGCTGGATATGCCGTGTTCAGCAACGTCGGGGTCAATCTGATCTTCTTCTCCGCCGCGGGCGGCTCCGGGGTGGCGCATGACAACCGGAGCGGCAAGGATATTTACATGAAAATGATCTCCGGTGGGATAGGGCTGGGCCTCGGCGTCAAGGACTTCCGCGGCGTTTTCGTGTTCGCGAACCACGATGCATTCAAGCAATTCGTCGAGAGCGGCTGGGAGGCGAGTGCCCAAGCGGATGCCGCCGCCAAGTCCGGCGAAAAGGGAGGCGCTGCGGCAGGCGCGATTACGGTAGCGCCCGGCGTTAACCTGTATCAGCTCACTGAAAACGGACTCGCATTGCAGGCGACGATCCAGGGCACCAAGTACTACCAGGACGATGATTTGAATGCGAAGTGAGGGGGGCGCTGTTCTCGACGCTATTCAGCCGTGTAAGCCCCGAATAGAAAACCGATGCCAAGCATGAAATACCTCACCGGCTACCCCGAGGATGTCAAAGCCCAAGTGCGCCAGCTCATCCGGTAGGGGCTCCTGGGTGTTACAAGCGGTGATGGGTTTTGTGTGCGCTACGCGCGGATGTTCAGGTGCCGGGGCAGCCCGGCAATCAAGCAACGCGCGAAGCGCACGAAAAATTAAAGCATCACGCCAAGTTCAAGCTGCCCGTGCATGTTGCCCTTCCAATGGGTATGCGCCATTGGCGCGCGCTTCCAGCAAGACCACTTCCACCGCGCTGCCATCCTCGGCATAGCTGATGTGTGTGTTCCAGCTTTGCGATACTTCGCGGACAATCGGTTTGTCAGACAGGCGAATGACGAGAATGTCGTCCTCATCAAAATAAGTGGTGTGCATGGCGATCTCCTACAAAACCGTGAAATGATGCATAACCGTTTTAACGACAACGCAGTCTTCCAGCACCAATACCGCGCATAACTACGCCGGAGAGTGGGTCTTGAGCCAATCCTTGAGCGCGGCGTTGAGACGGGTTTGCCATCCGGCCCCGGAGGCGCGGAAGGCATCTACCACCTCTGCGTCAAGGCGGAGGTTGATATGCGCCTTGGGGCTCCCGGAAGCGGGGCGCCCGCGCTTCGGCTGCAACATTTCTGCGGCGCTTTGTGCGCCGAAAAGTTCCGGCAATACCTTGGCGGCGGGTTTTGCACGACGAAAATCTTCTGCCGTCCACTCGGGGTTCTCTTCGTCGATAAGTTCGGGGTTAGGTTTGTGATGCTTAACCATAGCGTTTCATCTCCCGGCCATTGGCCTTACGAAAACTGATGACATGCACGGCATCACCGCGCGGAGTGAAGACCAGGGCATAAAGCCGCTCTTCGACGTATCCGAAAACACGGAATCGGCGTTCGCCATAATCCTTGCGGGTGTCTTCGATGATCACTGCGGACGTCCAGTCCAACTCGACCGCTTGATCGAACGACAAGCCTCGATTTTTGAGATTGGCGGCATCCTTGGCGGGGTCGTAAGTGATCTTCACGCTATTTATTGTAGCCACAGTAAATCATCTTTGCAAGTCAGCGATGCCGACGGCAATTCCGTCTGCCTATATGACTGCTAATGAAGCGCTGACTAAATGACAAATCGTCATTCCGGCGAAGGCCGGAATCTAGAAGACTCAAAGCACTGGACACCGGCTTTCGCCGGTGCGACGAATAAAACTGCGCTTCCCTAAACGCTCTCCCCGCCCAGCGCCTCGACCAGATCGGCCAGCAACCGGGCCAATTCCCCGGTCATCAGGGTGAAGTCGAGGTCGAACAATTCTTCGGTGGTTTCGGCCTGAGATTCGGCTTCTTCCTTGAGGATGTCCAGAAAGGCGAGGCGCTTGATCTGGAGCTGCTCGGTGAGGACGAAGGAGATCTTGTCGTTCCAGGTCATTCCCAGCCGGGTGGCGCTCTTGCCGGCGGCAATGTGCGCACGGATTTCATCTCCCTCCAGGTCGTGGCGGACGTAGCGGACCGTCGCCTTGCCCTCGTCGATGGAGCGGAGCTCCAGTTCGCGATCGATGGTGAACCCGGACGGCGCTTCGCCCCCGGCGAGCCAGTCGGTCATGGCCGCGACGGGCGAGAGCCTGGTATGCAGCAGCTTGAGCGGCAGGTCGTCCAGCGTTTTGCCGAGCAGTTCCAGGACTTCATCCGCCTTGGCCGGGGAGGACGCATCCACAACCAGCCAGCCGTTGGCCGGGTCGATCCAGACGAAGGTCGTGCGCCGATGCGCGAACGCTCGGGGGAGAAGTTCGTCGGTGACGCGTTCCTTGATCTCCTTCGTCTCCTTGCGCCCGACGCGGTGGCCCTGCTGCGCTTCGAGTTCGGCGATGCGGTCCTTGGCAAACTGGTTGATGATGGAGGCGGGCAGCAATTTCTGCTCCACGCCCAGGGCGATCAACCACTGCCGGTTCAATGCGTGGACCAGAGGCCCGTCGCCTTGGGGGGAAACCCAGCCACGGCTTTGCTTGTCCAGGCCGCCGCAGGGCTGCAGCGGCTGGCGGGACAATTTTTCTTCCAGAGTGGCGGCGCTCATGGCCCAGTCGGTGGGAAGGCGGTAAATGAAGATGCTTTTAAACCACATGGTGGGGTACTCAAAAAAGGGGGCGATTATACAGCCCATGGATGAAAAAACGGGTAAGGGTGTTAACTCGCTATGGCGTAATCTGTTTCATCGTCAACCTGCGTGAGCTGCACGCCAGCGTCCCTGATGGCTTGCAGCTTGTTCGCCAGCGCGGTTCGTATCGGCTCGTAGTCCGCTTGCGGCGGGGGGTAGCCTTGCCATCCTTCCGGCGTGTGGGTGTCCAGGTTGTAATAGGCATAAGGGGCGACCTTGTCCTCGATGTCTTCCGTCACGATGGTCAGCCGATAACCGCTGAAAATGGCGGGTTCGCCCGTCTCGTGGGGGACGACGCTGTCTTCGAAGTCGATAAACTGGTTGTCCGTTTCCTGAAGGTAACCCGGCAATGACGCGAGCAAATCCACGATTTGCAGATGCGACAATTTCGCTGCCTGGGTGCTGGTCGCATGCAGGTAATCTTCGTGGTTGATTTCCCAGCGCGCAACGGCAACCTGCCGCTCGTTTTCCACCTGGCCGGAAAACAAACCGCGAATATTCACCATGTCGGAAATGTTCACGCAAAACATTTCAGGGGTCAGTCCTTTCAGGTCGAACCGGGCCAACTCGGCGGAAGGCAAAACCTCAATATAGCTTGCCCAGCCGGAGCCCTTGCGCACCAGGCCATGCTTGACCTGGTAGTGCAGGATCAGGGTCTTGCCCTGGATGGTGATGAGTATTTTTTTCAAGATTGCTTCTTCAGATCGGGGATTTTGCGCGCGGATGCGCTCTATTTCAGGCTGAAGTATAACAATGCCTGGCATCCAGTGTTGCCGGTTTCGCAACTTGATTTGCTATCCTGGAGGATAATAGTGGTCGGTCACCGAAAATTCAGAAAGAGGTAACGTGTCGAATCTTTATTCTATCCTCCAGCGCCCTGGCGCTGTTGCAGCCACCCACTCCGGGTCCTTTCATGCCGACGATGTGCTGGCGGCGGCGACATTGCGCCTGGTGAATCCGGCTTTGTCGATTCTGCGCACGCGCGACCAGGAACAGCTGGACACAGCGGATATCCTGTTCGATGTGGGGCGTGTTTTTGACCCGGCGACCTGCCGCTTCGACCACCATCAACTGGAGTACAAGGAAGCGCGCGAAAACGGCATCCCTTATAGTTCGTTTGGCCTGGTATGGCGTGAACTGGGGGCGCAGCTTTGTGAGTCGGCAGCCGCGGCGTCCAGGGTCGATCGCTGGTTGGTGCAAGGCGTGGATGCCATGGATTGCGGCATTACCTTGAGCAAGGAAACCCTGCCCGTCACGCTGATGTCCATTTCCACGGTCCTTGGGGGTTTCAATCCCGGCTGGCAGGATGTGACATCTGCTTCAGCCAGGAACGAGGCCTTCGAACGTGCCGTCAGTATGGCGACAGTCGTTCTGCAAAACACGATCAGGGACGCAAACGGATTTGAAAAGGCGCGCGCCGCTGTGGCGCAAGGGGTTTTGCTGGAAGCCGGGAGGTTGCTGGTGCTGGAGCACGACGCGCCGTGGAAGGATACCGTATTGGGATCGCCTGAGTACGAGCACCTTCTGTACGTGATTTCCCCCGATGCCCAGGCGAAATGGCATGTGACCGCCGTTCCGGATGGCGCGGGAAGTTTCAATAACCGAAAATCCCTGCCTTCAGCCTGGGCCGGGCTGGACGGCGAAGAACTGGACGCCGTCATCGGCATGAAAGGTTGCGTGTTCTGCCATAGGGGGCGCTTTGTCGCAGGACACAAGACGAAAGACGGGGCGATGGAAATGGCGCGGTTGGCCTTGCGGGATTAAAAAACGGCAGGGCGTAGGTTTAGGTTGGGGTGAGCAACGTGAACCCCACCAGAAGTAGGCGACACTCCCATGCCGGAATCGCGGCATAGCGGACATTCCCGGCGGTGTTGCGTTGGGGTTCGCTACGCTCACCGCCAACCTACGTCTTCTGCGCCCATTAACGCGTAGATGGGTCGCTAACTCTTTCTTTCCATCACCGCAGCAAAGAACCCGTCTGTGCCATGCAGGTGCGGCACGAGCTTGAAGTATTTGCCCGTGTCCAGCGGGATATTCTGCTGCGCCAGAACCTCGCTGGCGGCATGCAATTCGAATTCCGGATGCGTGGCGAGGAAGGCTTCGACGACCTGCTCGTTTTCCTCTTCAAGGATGCTGCAAGTGGCGTACACTAGCCGTCCGCCGACTTTGACCAGGCGCGCGGCGGCGGCGAGGATGGCGGCCTGTTTCTCCGTCAGTTCCTCGATATCCTGCGGTTTCTGGCGCCATTTGAGATCGGGGTTGCGGCGCAGGGTGCCGAGCCCGCTGCATGGCGCATCGACCAGCACGCGGTCGAGCTTGCCGGCGAGGCGCTTGATCTTGATGTCGTTTTCGTTGCTGATCAGCTGGGGGTGCAGGTTGGACAGGCCGGAGCGTTTCAGGCGCGGCTTGAGCTGGGTGAGGCGCTTTTCCGACACGTCGAAGGCATAGATCCGCCCCTGGGAATGCATCAGCGCACCCAGCAGCAGGGTCTTGCCGCCGGCTCCGGCGCAGAAGTCCGCGATCATCTCGCCGCGTTTCGGCGCAACCAGGTAGCCGAGCAACTGGCTGCCCTCGTCCTGCACTTCGATCTTGCCGCTGAGGAACAGGGGGTGGCGGTTGATCGCCGGTTTTTCCATGATACGCACGCCGACCGGGGAATACGGTGTCGCTTCTGCTGGGATGCCGTCACGCTTCAGGATCGCCAGCACTTCATCGCGGTTGGCGCGCACGGTGTTGACGCGCAGATCAAGCGGGGCGGAATGCTGCATGCCGCGCGCCAGGGCGAGAATTTCCTCTTCCGGCATGCGAGCGACCAGTCTTTCCGTCAGCCAGTCGGGGAAGTCCACCCGTACCGCCAATGGCAGATCGTCTGTGGGCACCGCCTTGACCTGCTTCAGCCATTCGCTTTCATCCTTGTGCAACAGCGGCTCCAGTTCGCGCAGGCTCAGGCCCTGCACCTTCGCCAGCAAGGCCAGAATCAAATGGCGCGGCGAGGTGTGGGGCGCGGCAAGGTGCTCCAGCAGGCGCTTGCGGCGCAGCACGGCATACACCGTTTCGGCGACGAAGGCGCGATCCTTGGGGCCCAGCTCGTGGTTGCTGCGGAAATAGCGGCTCAAGCTCGCATCGGCCGGATGGGTCAGCGGCAGGATGTCGATCAGGGCATGCACGGCATGGCCGAGGCGGGTAGCGGAGAGTTGCATGGTTTCGTTCCAAGGTTAGGGGTAAGGGGTGAGGGGTGAGGCGAAAGGTCAAAAGCAGCACCGTCGCCGGTTTTCCGCCTCACCTCTAACGCCTCACCCCTCACCGTTCATCTAATTCGATCTCGTTCGCCAGCAGCACCAGCCCATCGCCGTCCTTGTCGATCTGGCTGATTTTGACCGGCAGGTAATGGTAGTCGGCGGCGAGCCAGACTTCGGTATCTTTTTCCCCCTCTTCGCGATGTTTGCCGAGGTGCAGGGTGTTCAGTACGCCCATCGGGGTTTCCAGCGCTTCTGCCACAACCCACCAGGCATAGCTGTCGAGTTTTCTGCCATTGGTCACCTGCAATTTCACGGAGCTGGTCTGCGGCGGGGCGAAGGCGAGCTGGTACATGAAGCTTAACAGATCCTGGGTTCCTTCCGGCAGTTTCAGGGTCTGTTTGCCGTCGCCGCTGGCGAGGGTGAGTGTCATGGTATTCCAGTCGAATTCGGCGGTGTCGGTCTTGTCTGCGCCGCCTTTCCCCCGCTCCACCCGGTAGTCAGAGGGTTTCAGCCCGGCTGGCGTGATTTCACCCCGGCTCTCCTGGATGTGCTTGCCGGAAGCGAACAGGGAGAACAGGCCGCTGGCTTCGGCCACGCTGGAAATGGTATAGCGCTCCCCGTCGAGTTTCCAGACCTGCTCGGCTCGGCCCACCCGCATGCCGTTCAGTCCCTTGAATACGGTGAACCGGGTCGTTACCCGCTGCGGCATGGCGGGCGGTGCCGGGGCGGCAGGCTCGGGTTCCACGGCAGGAGGCGGCGTTTCGGCGAGCGCTGGTGCGACATGGGGTTGGACCTCGGGCGCAGGTGCGGCTTCCGCGGGCGGGGCGGGGATTTTTTTCACGGGGCTGGGTTTTTGTTTTGTGGCACGCGGCGGCTTGGGCGTTGCCAGCCTCGTCGGCGAAGGAGGGGGGCTGAGCTTGGCCTCCAGAACCGGAGCGGGAGCCAGGCTGACGGGCAGGGAGAAATGCGGGCCCAACAACAAGGCGAGGTGCGTCACCAGGGAAAGCCCCAGCACCCAAAGAAGTTTTTTTACCTGATCCGGCATGGAGTTGGTAGGGTGGGCACGTTTTTGTGCCCACGCGGAATAGCATCCACTGACCGCGTGGGCACAAAAAACGTGCCCACCCTACATATCCCCCTCAAAAGCCAGGGAGGTCAGGTTCTGTTCCAGCTTGCCGCCATTGTGTTCCTCGACGATGATCCGAACCGGAAAAAAGTGGCGCTTTTTTGCCAGCCAGATTTCGGTGCCGTCCTCGTCTGCGGTTCGTTGCTTGACCAGATGGATTGTCTGGAATTGCCCTGCCGGCGTGGGAATTTTTTCTTCCCCGACCAGTTTGTAATGGTAGAGGTTGAGTTTCTTGCCGGTGGTCATGAACAGCCGGATATCCTCCTTGCCCGGCGGCGCGAACATGAACTGGTACTGCAGGCTGATGCGGTCCTGGGTACCGGGTTCGAGGGCGACACTCCCGGTTCTGCCGTCGAAGCTGTGGGTGAGGTTCATCTTCTCCCAGTCGAAATCTGCCTGGACGGTCTTGGCCGGATCGGCGGCGCGATGATGCTCGAAATGCCGTGGGCGCAGGCCATGGTCGGTCACGTCCCCGCTGCTGATCAGGCGGATTTTTCCCTTCATAAAAATGGCGTATATGCCGATGGCGGAGGTGACGCTTTCGAGCTGATAGCGGCCCTCGGCCTGTTTGAAGCTTTCAGTGATGGTGCCGATTTGCTGGCCTTGCTTGGTGAGGCTGTAGGTGGCGGCAATCTGCTGCGGGGCAGCGGCCAGCGCCGCACCCATCCACAGGCTGCACAGCGCGGCCAATAGCCGCGTCATTGCGCTTCCCACGGCGAGCGCAATGACGTTTCGCGCAACGCCATATCAACGGTCTGCTGGTTTTGCAGGATGACGTTGCCATCCGGGGTGACGCTCAGCCGGTCTTCGGCAAACCAGCGGATCGCCTGGGGGTAGATCTTGTGCTCCTGTTCCAGCACCCGTGCGCCCAGGGTTTCTTCGGTGTCGCCGGGCAGTACCGGCACGGCTGCCTGGACGATGATCGGCCCCTTGTCGAGGTGGGGGGTGACGAAATGTACCGTGCAGCCATGGATCTTCACTCCCTCGCTCAGGGCGCGGGCGTGGGTGTTGAGGCCCGTGAATGCCGGCAGCAGCGAGGGGTGGATATTGATCAGCCGGCCATTGTAATAGTTGACGAAGTTCGGCGTGAGGATACGCATGAAGCCCGCCAGTACCACCAGGTCGGGGTTGAAGTAGGCTATCCTGGCGGCCAGGGCGGCGTCAAATTCCTCGCGGGTTTCGTGGTCGCGGTGGTTCAGCGCATGGGCGGGAATGCCGTGCTGCCTGGTGATTTCCAGGCCGATGGCGTGGGGGTTGCTGCTGATGACCGCGGCGATTTTGACCGGCAGCCTGGCCTCCAGGATCGCCTGCATGTTGCTGCCGCGCCCGGAGATGAGGATGACGATGGATTTCATTGCACCACGGTCTGGGGCTGCCCTTCGGCGCGCTTCTCGACGCTGCCGATCTGCCATACCGTTTCGCCCGCGTCGCGCAGCAGCCGCATGGCGCGCTCGGCGTGTTCCGCCGCGACGATCACCGCCATGCCGATGCCGCAATTGAAAGTGCGGTGCATTTCCTTCTCGGCCACGTTGCCTTCCTGTTGCATCCAGGAAAACAGCGGCGGCATGTCCCAGCTGTCTTTCCGGAGCACCGCCGTCAGGTTTTCCGGCAGCACGCGCGGGATGTTTTCGAGCAGGCCGCCGCCGGTAATGTGGGCCATGCCCTTGACCGGCAGTTGTTCCATCAGCGCCAGCATCGGCTTGACGTAGATGCGCGTCGGCGCCAGCACCACGTCGCGCAGGGGGCGGCCGTGGAAATCCGCATTCAGGTCGATGCCGCTGCGTTCGATGATCTTGCGGATCAGCGAATAGCCGTTGGAGTGTGCGCCGCTGGAGGCGAGGCCGAGCACCGCGTCGCCGACGGCGATGGTCGAGCCGTTGATGAGCTGGTCTTTTTCCGCCGCGCCGACGGCGAAGCCCGCGAGGTCGTATTCGCCTGCCGGGTACATGCCGGGCATCTCGGCGGTTTCGCCGCCGATCAGCGCGCAGCCGGCCTGTTCGCAGCCCGCCGCGATGCCATTGATGACCTCGGTGGCGGTGGCGACATCTAGCTTGCCGCAGGCGAAGTAGTCTAGA
>JAUYEK010000266.1 GCA_030691435.1 Sulfuricella sp.
GGGTGATCCTGTTCCGCCGGGGCAGGTAAGAAAACTGGTCAGGAACAGAGTCGTGCGATTCAAGCTGGCTGAGTTTTCGGCCAGATTTATCTCGGGGCCAAATCTACCCGCTGGAAATGAGCTGGATAACAAGATTCGTCAAATATTGGACATCAAATGATAGGCCGACTGACCGGCATCCTGCTGGAAAAAAATCCGCCGCAGATTCTGCTGGACGTGCAGGGGGTCGGTTACGAAATCGACGTGCCGATGAGCACCTTCTACAACCTTCCCGCCACCGGCGAAAAAGTCGCGCTGCACACCCAGCTGATCGTGCGCGAGGATGCGCACCAGCTTTACGGTTTCGCCAGCCACGACGAACGCGCTGCTTTCAGGCAGCTGCTCAAGATCAGCGGGGTCGGGCCGAAGTTGGCGCTGACTATCCTGAGCGGCATGTCGGTCGCCGAATTGTCCCATGTCGTCGCTGCCCAGGAAGTGGGGCGGCTGACCAGGATTCCGGGCATCGGCAAGAAAACCGCCGAGCGTCTGCTGCTGGAGCTGCGCGACAAGCTGCCGGGCACGGCGGCGGCCTTGCTGACTTCCGGGGTTGAATCCGGCCCGACCGCTCGCAACGACGTTTTGGATGCGTTGCTGGCGCTGGGTTATAATGAGCGCGAAGCGAGCTGGGCAGTGAAGCAACTGCCTGCCAATCTGGACGTGTCCGACAGCATACGTCAGGCGCTCAAATTCCTATCTAAAGCATGATCGAAACCGACGACCTCAAGGCTGGAAGCCGCATTATTTCCGCTGCGCCGATTTCTTCCCGGGAAGAAGCGGCCGAGCGCGCCTTGCGCCCCAAGCTGCTGGAAGAATACGTCGGCCAGGAGAAGGCGCGCGAGCAGCTGGAAATTTTCATCAAGGCGGCGCGCGGTCGCAGCGAATCGCTCGACCACGTATTGCTGTTCGGACCGCCTGGCTTGGGCAAGACCACCCTGGCGCACATCATCGCCCGTGAAATGGGCGTCAACCTGCGCCAGACCAGCGGGCCGGTGCTGGAGCGGCCCGGCGACCTGGCCGCGCTGCTGACCAATCTCGAACCCAACGACGTCCTGTTCATCGACGAAATTCACCGCCTTTCCCCGGTGGTGGAGGAAATCCTCTACCCGGCGCTGGAAGATTTCCAGCTCGACATCATGATCGGCGAAGGCCCGGCGGCGCGTTCGGTCAAGCTGGATTTGCCACCCTTCACCCTGGTCGGCGCCACGACCCGCGCCGGCATGTTGACCAACCCGTTGCGCGATCGCTTCGGCATTGTGGCGCGGCTGGAGTTTTATACCCACGGCGAGCTGAGGCAGATCGTGGCCCGTTCGGCCCGCTTGATGAATGTCGAACTTTCCGAAGACGGCGCGGTGGAAGTCGCGAAGCGCTCGCGCGGCACGCCCAGAATTGCAAACAGGCTATTGCGCCGGGTGCGCGATTTCGCCGAGGTCAAGGCGGACGGCAAGGTGACGCGGGAGGTGGCGGATGCCGCGCTTTTCATGCTCGACGTGGACCAGGCCGGCCTCGATATGATGGATCGCAAGCTGTTGCAGGCCGTGCTGGAGAAGTTCGGCGGCGGCCCGGTCGGGGTGGAAAACCTGGCGGCAGCCATCGGCGAGGAGCGCGACACCATCGAGGATGTGCTCGAACCCTATCTGATTCAGCAGGGTTATTTGATGCGCACGCCGCGCGGTCGGGTGGCAACGCAGACCGCCTATCTGCATTTCGGGCTGGCAGTGCCGTCGAAGAACCAGAGCGGCGAGCTGTGGAATGAAAACAGTGCTGAGTCCTGAGTTCCAAGTCCTGAGTATGGGTGTGAGGAAAGCGTGAGTATGGGCAAACAACTCAGGACTCAGGACTCGGAACTCAGCACTGTGTTTGCCTGGCCGGTGCGCGTCTACTACGAGGACACCGATTCCGGCGGCGTGGTGTACTACGCCAATTACCTCAAGTTCATGGAGCGCGCCCGCACCGAATGGTTGCGGAACCAGGGTTTCGGGCAGACGGAACTGCTGCGTGACCATTCTGTAATTTTCGTGGTGCGTGCAGTGCAGATAGAATACCTGCGCCCCGCGAAGTTTGACGACCTGCTGACGGTGACGGTGCGTTTTCATGCGGCAGGCCGCAGCTGGATCGAGCTCGACCAGACGGCGGAGCATCCGGAAAACGGCGTGCTGGTGAAGGCGCGCGTCAAGGTGGTCTGCGTCAATGGGCAAACATTCAAGCCGGTGCAAATCCCCGCCCCGGTCAGAGAGAGAATTGAACGTTAAAAAAGCAGTTCAGCCACGGATTTACACAGATGTACACAGATTATCAATGAGTTACATTTCTCATCTTGCGCATCTTTCGGAGAATGGCGAATCTGCGCGTAATGCGTTGTTTTATCTGTGTTAATCCGTGTTAATCTGTGGTTAAAAACCGTTTTTAAGATTGAAAGGATATCGTGAACGTTACGCAAGACCTGTCTTTTTTGAGCCTGATCACCAACGCCAGCATCGTGGTGCAGCTGGTTCTGTTGATCCTGCTGCTGGCTTCGGGCTTATCCTGGTATTTCATTTTCGGCAAGATGTTCGCTATTCGCGCCGCAACCCGCGAGGCGGATGGTTTCGAGAACGATTTCTGGAGCGGGGCGGACATCAACAACCTGTACCAGCGCAGCAATTCCGGCAGGACGCCGGTGGTGGGCATGGAGAAAATCTTCGAGGCGGGCTACCGGGAATTTCTCAAGCTCAAGCGCCAGGGGCGGATGGACATCGGCGTCGTCATGGAGGGTACGCGCCGCGCCATGCGTGCCGCCTGCCAGCGCGAGCTGGATGCGCAGGAACAGCACCTCGCCTACCTCGCCACGGTCGGTTCGGTCAGCCCCTACATCGAGCTGTTCGGCACGGTGTGGGGCATCATGAATGCCTTCCGCGGCCTCTCCAGCGTTTTGCAGGCGACCCTGGCGCAGGTTGCGCCGGGCATCGCCGAGGCGCTGGTCGCCACCGCGATGGGCCTGTTCGCGGCGATTCCGGCGGTGCTCGCCTACAATAGTTATTCCCATGACGTGGACCGGCTGGCGACCCGCTACGACAGCTTCATGGAGGAGTTCTCCAATATCCTGCAAAGGCAGACCAACGCTTGAGAAACCGCCGTCCACGTCGTTTTATGAACCAGATCAACGTCGTGCCCTACATCGACGTGATGCTGGTGCTGCTGATCATTTTCATGGTCACGGCGCCCCTGATCAATCCGGGGCAGATCGAGCTGCCCACGGTCGGGCAGTCGCTCAAACCGCCGGTGGCGCCGCTGGAAGTGGAGATTCGTAAAGACAACAGCCTGCACCTGCGCGACCTGGAAAAATCGAACACAGCGCGCAAAGTCAGCCGGGAAGAGCTGGTCGACGCGGTCAAGGCGCAGCAGGAGCGCAACCCCGAGCAGTCGGTGGTAATTTCGGCGGATAAAAGCGTGCGCTACGAGGAGGTGCTGAAGGTGATGGATGTGCTGCAGAGCAATCGGGTGAAAAAAGTCGGGCTCCTGGCCAAGCCCAGGGCGGGATAATGCCGCCAGCAGAACGGAAGGAGCCGGGCAGGAAGTGGGCGGTCGCGCTGGCGGTCCTGGTGCATCTGATATTTGCCGCCGTGCTGGTGTTCGGCGTCAACTGGCAGACGAAGGAAGCCTCACCGGTGATGGCGGAGCTGTGGAGCAGCGTGTCTGCCCCCGCCCCAAAACCGGAGCCAAAATCCGAACCGGAGCCTGCGCCGCAGCCGGAGCCTAAACCGCAACCCAAGCCGGTTCCCAAACCGGAACCCAAGCTGGAGCAGCCCAAGCCGGTCAAGGCCGACATAGAGCTCAAGGACAAAGAAAAAGAGAAGGAAAAAAGGCGCAAGGAAGAAGAGAAGAAAAAGGCCGAGGCAGAGAAAAAGCTGAAAGAGCAGGCGCTGAAGGATCAGCAAGCCGAGCTGGAAGCCGAGCAGGCGGCAACAAGCAAGCAGCGGGCAGCGGAGGCGGCGCGCCAGCAGGCGGCTGCCCAGCGCCTGATGAACGACGCGATTGGCCGGATCAGCAGCCACATCCGGCGTTACGTTATCATGCCGCCGGACGTGGCGGGGAACCCGCAGGCCGAATTCGAGGTCTCTTTGATACCGACGGGCGAGGTGCTGAACGTGAAGTTGTCGCGCAGCAGCGGCAACCCGGCATACGATAACGCAGTGGAGCGAGCCATACGTAAGGCTTCGCCCTTGCCTCTGCCGACCGATCCTTCGCTGGTCGGGCGGTTCAGGGAATTGAAGCTGAAATTTCGACCGAACGAATAGTGAATGGTGAGGGGGTAGAAGGTGAGGGGTGAGGGGTGAGGGGTGAGGCGGAAGGTCAAAACCCCCACCGCACCGTTTTTGACTTTTCCCCTCACCCCTCACCTTCTAACCCCTCACCTCTTCACCCCTCACCGAATTTAAGGGAACTAAAATGATATTCAGAAAGTTACTTGTTGGCGCGGCGTGGCTGTTGCTGGCGCCATGGGCTCATGCGGCTCTTACCATCGAAATCGTCGGCAGCGGCGCCAACCAGATACCGATCTCGGTCGTGCCTTTTGCCGGTGAAAACGTCCTGCCGCAGGGTATTACCGCCGTGATTGCGGCGGACTTGCAGCGCAGTGGCCTGTTCAAGATCGTCGACCCCGCCGGGGTGAAGCCCGAGCCGCACGAGCTGGCCGAGGTGAATTACCCGGACTGGCGCACGCGCGGTGCCGACGCACTGGCGATCGGCAGCGTGTTGCAGCGGCCCGACGGCAAGCTGGAGGTGCGCTTCCGCCTGCTCGATGCGGTGAAGCAGGTGCAGCTCGACGCTTACAGCTATGTGATCGATCGCACCCTGGTGCGCGCCACGGCGCATAAGATCGCCGATCTGATCTACGAGAAACTCACCGGCGACGTCGGCGTATTCAGCACCCGCATCGCCTACATCGTCAAGAGCGGCACCCGCTACGAGCTACAGGTGGCGGATGCGGACGGCTACGGCGCGCAGACGGTGCTGGCTTCCAGCGAGCCGATCATTTCCCCATCCTGGTCGCCGGACGGCACCAGGCTGGCTTATGTTTCGTTCGAGCGGAAAAAGCCGATCATTTACGTCCAGTCGCTGGTCAGCGGCCAGCGCCAGACGCTGGCCCAGTTCAAGGGCAACAACAGCGCGCCGGCATGGTCGCCGGACGGCAAGCAGCTTGCCATCGTCCTGACCAAGGATGGCAGTTCGCAGATTTATCTGATCAACGCCGACGGTAGCGGTGTGAAACGCCTGAGCTACAGCTCAGGCATCGATACCGAGCCGTCCTTTTCGCCGGACGGCACCTCTATCATATTCACTTCGGACCGGGGCGGCAGCCCGCAGATCTACCGCATGTCTGCCAGCGGCAGCGGCGCGCAGCGCCTGACTTTCGAGGGCAGCTACAACGTCTCCCCCCATTTCAGCCCGGACGGCAAAAGCTTCACCTTTATCCAGCGCGTCAACGGTTCTTCCTTCAATGTCGCCCTGCAGGACCTGGCGTCCGGCCAGATGCAGGTGCTGACCGACACGCGCATGGATGAATCGCCCAGTTTCGCTCCCAACGGAAAAATGCTACTATATGCCACTGAAATGGGGGGGCGGGGTATCCTGGCCGCGGTTTCGAGCGATGGCCGGGTGAAGCAGCGGCTGTCCACCCAGGCCGGGGACGTGCGCGAGCCCGAGTGGGGGCCGTTGTTGTTGAAGTAATAAGTTTAATTTAATCAGGGAGTAATTAAAGATGAAAAAAATATTGTTCAGTACTTTGTTGGTTGGCTTGTTGGCGGGTTGTGCCGGCCAGGACGTGAAGGACCAGCCCAAGGCGGCGGTCGAGGATAGAACGGCGCAAGGGGCGGACGCCAAGCCTGCCGGTCAGAAGTCGGTGACGGCCAACCCCCTGACAGACCCCAGCAACATCCTCTCCAAGCGCAGCGTGTATTACGACTTCGACAAGTCTGACGTGAAGGCTGAGTACAAGCCGATGGTCGAGGCGCATTCCAAGTATTTGACCGGCACCAAGGGCGCCAAAATCGCCGTGCAAGGCAACTGCGACGAACGTGGCAGCCGCGAGTACAACGTTGCCCTGGGCAATCGCCGTGCCGACAGCGTAAGGAAAATGATGAACGTGCTCGGCGCGTCCGACAGCCAGATCGAGGTTGTCAGCTTTGGCGAGGAGAAGCCCCGCGCTGCCTGTCATGACGAATCCTGCTGGAAGGAAAACCGTCGCTCCGACATCGTTTACCAGGGCGAGTAATCTATGTACCGCCTCGCGCTTTTCCTGACCTTGTCTTTGGGGTGGGCCTCGCTGAGTACCGCCGGTCTGTTTTCGGACGACGAAGCCCACCAGAAAATTACGCTGCTGCAGCAGCAAATTCAAGGGATGGAGGAGCGCGTCGCGCAAATGGAAAACACGGCGCGCTCCCAAGGGGTGGGGATGCTGTCCCAGATGGACGAGATCAAGTCCGAATTGGCCACATTGCGCGGACAGGTCGAGGTGCATGCCCATAACATCGAAACCACGCAAAAGCGGCAGCGCGATCTTTATGTCGATCTCGACAGCCGCCTGCGCAAGCTGGAGAATGTTGGCGGGGTTGCTGCGGATACGCCGGGCCAGGCGGATTCCGGCAAGCCGGCTTCTTCCGATCAAACCCCGGTTGGCGCGGTCGTCGCCGACGAATCCAAGGCGTATGACGCCGCCTTGGGCTTATTCAAGTCGGGCAATTATCAAGGGGCCATCGACGGCTTTCAGAGCTTTGTCGGTGCGCATCCCAACAGTCAGTTTGCCCCCAGTGCCTACTACTGGATCGGCAACTCCTACTTTAATTTGCGCGATTACAAGAATGCGATCGCCAATCAACAGAAACTGGTGAGCCAGTATCCAAACAGTCCCAAGGTGCCGGATGCGCTGCTGAATATCGCCAGTAGCCAGCAAGGGCTGGGCGATGCATCTGCGGCGAAAAAGACGCTCAAAAACATCGTCGCCAAATATCCGCTCAGCAATGCCGCGGAATTGGCAAAGAAACGCCTTGCCAGCAACAAATAGGAGCGCCCTCACCTCAATCCTCTCCCGCTTGCGGGAGAGGAGGCAAACGTGAAAGTCGCTTGTTCAGAATTGCAGCCCAGTCTGCGGATCAATGAGATATTCCATTCTCTTCAAGGCGAAACCAGCCGCGTCGGATTGCCTACGGTATTTATCCGGCTGACCGGCTGTCCGCTACGCTGTACCTACTGCGATACCTCTTACGCTTTTCAGGAAGGGGAGACCCTGCCGCTGCCGGAAATACTCGACAAGGTGGCGCAATTTCACCCCCGCTATGTCACCGTGACCGGCGGCGAACCGCTGGCCCAGAAGGATTGTCTGCCGCTGTTGCAGCAGCTTTGCGATGCGGGCTATTCGGTGTCGCTGGAAACCGGGGGGGCGATGGATATTTCCGGAGTGGATTCGCGTGTTTCCAGGATACTGGACATCAAAACGCCAGGTTCGGGCGAGGCCGGGAAAAACCGCTGGGAAAATCTGGAACTGCTGACACCGCAGGACGAAGTGAAATTCGTGCTCTGCGGCGAAGAAGATTACCTGTGGGCGAAACAGGTGCTGAGCGAGAGGCGCGTTGCCGATCGTTGTCCGGTGCTGCTTTCTGCCGCCCAGGGTCAGCTTGAGTCAGCCAGGCTGGCGGAATGGATGCTGCGCGATAACTTACCGGTTCGGCTGCAAATCCAGTTGCATAAGCTCTTGTGGGGCGCGGGACGCGGGATGTAGGAGCGGCCTTGGCCGCGATTGGCGGCTATCGCGGCCAAGGCCGCTCCTACAGGATGCAATAATTATTCGCGGCTCAGCTTTCGGCGATCCGTTTCGCGATATGGGCCAGCGCGGCATCCACCTCGTCGATGAGGATCAGGCACAGGTCACCGGGTTCGAGGCGCGCCAGGGCGGTGTCGATGGCCAGGAATTCACCGCGGATTTCCTCTATCGCAGTGGCACGGCTGGCTTGCTCCAGGCCCTGCTGCAGGAGCGCCAGTACTTCGCCGTCAGCCCGCCCGCGCTGGCACTGATCCTGATACAGGATCACAGTGTCGAAAGCCTCCCCCAGAATCTGGGTTTGCTGGCGAATATCTTCATTGCGCCGGTCACCCGCGCCGCTGATCACTGCCATGCGCCGCTTCGCCGGCATGTGCTCGATGGCCTTCACCAGCGCCTGGATGGCATCCGGGTTGTGCCCGTAGTCCGCGATCAGGGTGGAGCCACGGTAGTCGAACAGGTTGAAGCGCCCAGGCACGGTTGCCGCATCGCTCACGAATGAGGCTAGTCCGGCGTGGATGATTTCCCAGTCCAGACCCAGCGCCCAGCAGGCGGCGGTAGCGGCCATCGCATTCTCGACCTGGAAGCCGATCGTGCCATTCCGGGTGAGAGGAATCTGCGCCAGTGCGATGCGGTGCTCGGAGCTGCCCTCGGCAGCCACGATGGCGTCACCGTCCACGTATACCACACGCAGGCCGCGCGCATGGTGAGTGGCCATGACCGGATGATGCGGGTCGCTGGTGAAGAAGATCACCGAACCCGGACAGGCATCGGCCATCTTCACCACGATTGGGTCTGCCGCGTTGAGAACCGCAACACCGCCAGGCGCGACGTTCTCGACGATAACCCGTTTCACCACGGCCAGATCATCGACCGTGCTGATATAACTGAGGCCGAGGTGATCCCCCGTGCCGATGTTGGTGACTACCGCCACGTTGCAGCGGTCGAATGCCAGCCCCTCGCGCAACACGCCTCCACGCGCGGTCTCGAGCACCGCAGCATCGACATCGGGATGGAGCAGTACGGTGCGGGCGCTCTTGGGGCCGCTACAGTCGCCGGTATCGATGCGCCTCCCCCCGATGTAGACGCCGTCCGAGTTGGTCATGCCAACGCGCAAACCCTTCTCGCCGAGCAGGTGGGAGATCAGGCGCACGGTTGTGGTTTTGCCATTGGTGCCGGCAACCGCCACCACCGGTATGCGGCCATCTTCACCTTCGGCGAATAGGCTGGCGATGATCGCTTCGCCGACCGCGCGCCCCTTGCCAAACGAGGGCGCGAGGTGCATGCGCAAGCCCGGAGCGGCGTTGACTTCAATCACGGCTCCGCCCTGTTCCTCAAGCGACCTGTGCACGCTGTCGCACACCACGTCCACGCCGCAGATGTCGAGCCCGATCATCTGGGCCGCTGTCACTGCGCGTGCCGCTAGTTCCGGGTGAACGTCGTCGGTCACGTCGGTCGCCGAGCCGCCCGTGCTCAGGTTGGCGTTGTTCCGCAGCATCACGCGCGCGCCCTTGATGGGTACCGAATCTGCGGCGTGGCCCTGCTTGGCGAGGGTCGCCAGGGCAATGTCGTCGAAG
>JAUYEK010000274.1 GCA_030691435.1 Sulfuricella sp.
GCCCTGATATTCCCAGGTAATGCCGGAACCCAGATGAGGCATGCCCGGCAGTTCCAGCTCCGCCATTTTCTTGCCCGAAATCGGGCGAAGAATCTGCGCCACTTCCAGGGTACGCTTGTCGATTAAAGTCATCGCGTCGCGGCTTGCCGGGTTGCCGCTGCTGAAGCCGTCGGTCCAGGCATAGGGCGTGTTTTCATGGCTGCGCATGAAGAAGCCGGGGCCGATCGTCTCGACCTGTTTCACCGTCTGCCAGGTGGTCATGTCGATCACGCTCACCAGCGCTTCTTTCAAATTTGGCGTCGCCATCACCGGACGGCCCTGATATTCCCAGGTAATGCCGGAACCCAGATGAGGCATGCCCGGCAGTTCCAGCTCCGCCATTTTCTTGCCCGAATCGAGATCGATCACCTGCCCCTTCTGCCCATCACGCGCGGCGCCGATCAGGTGACGGTAAGTCTGGTCAAAAAAGAAGTCATCGAGATAATTATCCACGGCGATGCGCCGCACCGGGAAATCCTTCTCCCCGTAAGGAATCTCCCACACCTCCTTCACATCCTTCAGCGCCGCAACGAAGCTGCCGCGCGGTTCAGCCTGGTACACCGCGGAAACGCGCGAAGTCTTGCCGGACCGGTCGGCGGTCGGGATCACCTTGATTAACGTGAGATCCTCGGCATTCAGCAGCACCAGGGAGTGAGGCAGGTAATTGCCCACCAGCACCGTCTTGCCATCGCCGGACACGGCGATGTTGCGGGTGTTGATGCCGGCACGCACCTCCGCCACGGTTTTCAGGTTGTAGATATCGAACTTGCTGACCCAACCGTCGCGCGAGGCGAAATACACAAAGCGGCCTTCCGGGCTGAATTTCGGCCCTCCGTGCAGGGCGAAGCGGGTCTGGAAACGGTGGATCGGTTCGAGCTTGTCGCCATCCAGGATGGTGGCGTGGTGATCGCCCACTTCCACCACCACAAACAGGTTAAGGGGATCGGCGTCGAACACCGGTTTGTCCGGCAGAACCCCGGTGACGTGCTGGAGATGTGAGGTAATGATCTCATCCGCCCCCCACACCGGCGCCTTGGCCAACGGCTGGTAGATCATGCCCGCCAGCGCCTGGATCTCCTCCTTGGCGAGCTTGTCGGCGAAGCCCGCCATTTGGCTGGCGATGCGCCCCTCGGCAATGGTCTTGAACGCCTCTGGCTGGCGCAGGCGCGCCAGATTTTCCGGCAGCAGCGCCGGCCCGGTGCCGCCCAGGCGCTCCGCGCCGTGACAGGAGGCGCAATGCTCGGCGTAATTTTTTTCAACCGGTTGACCGGCGAAAGCTTCAAAAGCCAAGAACAAACCAGCCACAGAGACACAGAGACACAGAGATTTTTTAATCATTTTCAACTTTCAGTAGCTGTAGGGGCTGCCCATGGATAACTTGGGCAATTATGGGTGTGCTGGCGGGATGCGATGCAAGACGCCGGGCGCGCCGCATGGCCGTTCCATGCAAGCGACCGGCAACGCAGCAGCGCGCCCGCCAGTGCGGCCAGAATGTTCAAGTTATCCATGGACAGCCCCTAAAACAGCAATGCCAATTTCCTCATCATCCAGATAGCACGCCGGGTCTTCCGCCCACGGGTCGCCGCTCACCTGCCAGGCACGCACCCGGGTGTTACCACCGCAGATATCGAAGTGAATACATGCGCCGCAGCGCCCGCCGACCTTGCGCGGATGCGCCTTCAGCCCGGCCATGAGGGGGTCGGACGTGTCCGTCCAGATTTCCGAGAACGACCGCTCGCGCACGCTGCCCAGATTGTAGTTCCACCACATGGTGTCGGGATGGACATTGCCCAGATTGTCGATGTTGGCGACGTTGACGCCGGAGGAATTGCCGCCCCACTGCGCCAGCCTGGCGCGTATATGTTCTTCCATCTGCGGGAAATTCCGCCGCACCCAGAACAGCAGGTAGACTCCGTCGGCATCGTTGTTGCCGGTGACGAATTCCTTTTGCCTGCCCTCCTGCTGGTAACGCCAGCAAGTGTCGAACAGCAGATCCATCGCCTGCCGTGTGGCCTGATGAAATACGTCGTCCTTGCGGTTCTTGTTGCCGCGCCCGGCATAGTTGAGGTGCGACAGGTAAAACTTGTCCAGTTCCTCCTCTTCCATCAGGTGCAGCAGGCCCGGCAGGTCGTGGGCATTGTCCTGGGTCAGGGTGAAGCGGATGCCGACCTTGATGCCGCGCGCTTTGCACAGGCGGATGCCGCGCATCGAAGCGTCGAACGCGCCCGCCATGCGGCGGAATTTGTCGTGGGTTTCCCGGATGCCGTCCAGGCTCACCCCGACGTAGTCGAACCCTACCGCCGCGATGCGCTCGATGTTGCTTTCGTCGATCAGCGTGCCGTTACTCGACAGGCCAACATAGAACCCCATCTCTTTTGCACGGTGGGCAATCTCGAAAATATCCGGGCGCAGCAGCGGCTCGCCGCCGGACAGGATCAATACCGGCACGCGGAAACGCTTGAGGTCGTCCATCACGGCAAAAACTTCCGCCGTAGACAGCTCGCCGGGGAAATCCTTGTCCGCCGAAATCGAGTAGCAGTGCTTGCAGGTCAGGTTGCAGCGCCGGATCAAATTCCAGATCACCACCGGCCCGGGTGGATTGCGCTTCGGCCCGAGCGGCGTGGGCCGGGCAATTTCCTGCATGAATTGGGAAATACGGAACACCGTCAACCTCCGATGCGCAACCCGGTTTTCTTCAGGATGCGCGTGCTGTAAAGAATCTCATGGCCGCAGTCGGCATCGCCCAGCAGCTCGGCGATTTGTCGAACTTGCGCCTCCACTTCGGGCTTGTCGTGGCCATGCACCATGGCAAAAAAATTGTACGGCCAATCAGGCAGATAACGCGGACGCTGGTAGCAGTGGCTGACGAAATCCAGCGCGCCGACCCGTTCGCCCAGTTCGTCCACCCTCTCATCGGGGATATCCCACACCGTCATGCCATTCGCCTTGTAGCCCAGGGCGTAATGATTGGGCACCGCGCCGATGCGGCGGATCATGCCGGTTTCGAGCATGCGGCGCATGCGCGCCATCACTTCTTCCGCGGAAACCCCCACCTGCCGGGCAACCGCGTGATAAGGCTGCGGCTCCAGGGGCAGGCCGGACTGGGTGGCCAGGACAATACGGCGGTCGATCTCGTCGAGCGGGGCTTCGGAGGTCATGCTTCCAGCCTCAACCCGACAAAATACTCCTTGATCTTGGGCATGTCATAGACCGGATAACCGGTATCCTGTTCGATCTTCCTGAGCGCCGCAGCATGGTTCTGCGGCGTTTCGGTGGCGAGCACGAACCACATGCTGAGCACATGGTCGCGCGCATAATTATGCGCGACTTCCGGCATCGCGTTGACGATTGCCGCTACCCGCTCGAAATCGGACTCCGGGATTTTCATCGCTGCCAGGCTCAGGCTCCCGCCCATGCGCTCGG
>JAUYEK010000282.1 GCA_030691435.1 Sulfuricella sp.
GAGCGGGTAGAGGTCGTGCAGGCGGACCTCTTTCCCGAAGGACGGGCTCCGCTCGTGGTCTGCAACCCGCCGTGGGTTCCGGCGCGGGCAAACGCCCCCATCGAACACGCGGTTTACGATCCTGAGAGCCGCATGTTGCGCGGATTCATCGAGGGGCTGGCCGCGCATCTGGAGCCGGGCGGGGAGGGCTGGCTGATACTCTCGGACCTGGCCGAGCATCTGGGCTTGCGCTCGCGGGCCGAGCTGCTTGTTCTCTTCGACGAGGCGGGCCTGAAGGTCGTGGGCCGGATCGATGCCCGTCCGCACCACCCCCGCGCTTCCGACGCAACAGACCCGCTCCATGCCGCGCGCGCGGCGGAAATGACATCGCTCTGGCGCCTCGCGGCCCGCTGATCGCGGGTTACAGTGCGCTTTCGATCAAAGCATGGAGTTTGGCGAAATCCGGCTCGCCGACATACTGCTGGATGATCTGGCCCTGCTTGTCGATCACGAAAGTGGTCGGGGTGACGCGGACATTGCCGAAGGCTTGGGCTACGGCGCCGTCGGTGTCGAGCGCGACAGTGAACGGCAGGCCGTTTTTATCGACGAACTGCCTGACGTATTCGGGCGGATCGTAGCTCATCGCCACGGCGATGGTTTCCAGCCCGCGGCTGTGGTATTTTTGCCAGGTCTTCACCAGATCGGGCATTTCCTTGATGCAACCCGTGCAACTGGTCGCCCAGAAATTCACCAGCACCACTTTGCCGCGCAGGCTGTCGAGCGCGATTTTTTCGCCGTTCAGCGCGGTAAAGGCCATCTGCGGCGCCGCCGGTTTTTGTGACAGCAGCATGGCGAGTGCGCCGGCCAGCGCCAGAACCACGACCGCTACGACCAGCAGCTTGATGCGTCCGGTATTCATAAATCTCCAATTCTTCACGATGACTGCCGACATTGTCTGGATTTTCACCCGTCTTGTCACCCCCGCTTGATTAGCGACGAACTCAGTCTCGGTGGCCTGTTTCTCAGCAGCTTCCTCGCCGCCACTTTGCTGCCGGGTGGCTCCGAGGCGGTGCTGTTCGGTGTTCTCAAGCTCAATCCCGGCCTGTTGTGGCCGGCGCTGGCCCTGGCGACGCTGGGCAACACCCTGGGCGGCATGAGTTCCTACCTGCTCGGGCGCATCCTGCCTGAGCGCGAACCGACGAAATGGCTAGCCTTCGTGCGCCGCCACGGCAGCCCGGCGCTGCTGCTGGCCTGGGCGCCGCTGATCGGCGATGCGCTGTGCGTCGCGGCGGGCTGGCTGCGGCTCCACGCCGTTCATGTCGCGCTGTTCATGGCTGCCGGCAAACTGGCGCGCTACCTTGCCATCGCCTGGACAGCGATATAAATGAACCCGGATTATGTAGGAGCGGCGCCAACCCTCTCTCCAACTCTCTCCCATGGGGAGAGAGGGCGATCGTCCCTTCCCCTTGAAGGGGAAGGATGGGATGGGAGTTGGCCGCGATTTGCGGCCGCATTCGCGCCGGGGGCGGCGCTCCCACAACGGTGTCTTGGTTCTAATGGACAATCTCGGATGAACCTGGCGGCAACGCACCGGTCTGACGTAGGCACCGAATTGCGCTAGAATTTACCCTTTACCGCAGCCTTGATTGAAAATGACGACCGCACGCCTCAGAGAAATTCCCTACAACTACACCTCCTTTTCCGACCGCGAAATCATCATTCGCCTGCTCGGCGAGGAAGCCTGGGAAATCCTCAACACGCTGCGCGCCGAACGCAAGACCGGGCGCTCGGCGCGCATGCTGTTCGAAGTGCTCGGCGACATCTGGGTGGTTTCACGCAATCCCTACCTGCAGGACGACTTGCTCGCCAACATCAAGCGCCGCAAGGCGCTGGTCGAAGCGCTGCGCCACCGCCTGCGGGCCATCGAGGCGCGCCGCCAGGACAACGAGGCGGTCAGGCTGCTGCTCGAACGTTCCGCCCGCGCCGTGGACGCCTTCGAGGCCGATTTCGAACATACCGCTCGCCTGCGCCGCAAGGTGCTGAAGAAGCTGCTGCCCCACACCCGCCGCGACAATATCCAGTTTGACGGCCTGGCGCGGGTGTCGCACGTTACTGACGCCACCGACTGGCGCGTCGAATATCCCTTCGTCGTGCTCAACCCCGATACCGAGGATGAAATCGCGCCGCTGGTGCGCGCCTGCATCGAGCTCGGCCTGACTCTGATCCCGCGCGGCGGCGGCACCGGCTATACCGGCGGCGCCGTGCCGCTCGACAAGATGTCAGCGGTGATCAATACCGAGAAACTCGACCGCCACAACGGCGTGGAAATGCTCACCCTGCCCGGTGTGGCGGAAGCCGTTCCCACCATCCGTTGCGGCGCGGGCGTCGTCACCCGGCGCGTGATGGAGGCGGCGGATGACGCCGGCCATGTGTTCGCAGTCGACCCGACTTCGGCGGATGCCTCCTGCATCGGCGGCAACGTGGCCATGAATGCC
>JAUYEK010000287.1 GCA_030691435.1 Sulfuricella sp.
AGGTGACCATCATCAAGCGCGGCGAGGAAAGGGTCGAGGAATATCGCATCGGCGGCAAGCTGTACATGCTGAAAGTCACGCCGCCCCATGGTGTGCCCTATTACCTGGTCGATCACAAGGGCGACGGGCAGTATTCCCGCCAGGACAACCTGGACTCCGGCGTGCGTGTGCCGCAGTGGGTGTTGATCCGGTTCTGAGCCACTCACGATCATTAGCGCATGTCCGTTTTTACTACCGTTTCCAGGGATGAACTTGCCGCCTGGCTGAAGAATTATTCCCTCGGCAGCCTGGCCGATCTGCAGGGTATTTCCGCGGGCATCGAAAACACCAATTATTTTGTTACCACCAGCCATGCGCGCTACGTGCTGACTCTGTTCGAGAAGCTGACCCGCGAAGAGTTGCCGTTTTTTCTCAACCTGCTCGATCATCTTGCCTCCCACGGCATCCCCTGCCCGCGCCCGATCGCCAGCCTGGACAACAGTTTTCTCGGTGAGTTGAACGGCAAGCCGGCCTGCATTGTCAGCTGTCTTGAGGGTAAGTCGCTGGATCAGCCGAATGCGCACCATTGTGCCCAGGTGGGTGAAATGCTCGCCGACATGCACCTCGCCGGCCGTTCCTACAAGGCGGAAATACCAAACCCGCGCGGTCCGGCCTGGTGGAAGGCGACCGCGCCGCTGGTTCTGCCCAAGCTGCCGCCCGAGGAAACCGAACTGCTCAGCCAGGAAATCGCCCACCAGTCCGGCTTCCGCTTCGAGGATCTGCCGCGAGGCGTGATCCACGGCGACCTGTTCCGCGATAACGTGTTGTTCAAGGGCGATACCCTGAGCGGCGCGATCGATTTTTACTACGCTTGCAGCGGTGCCTGGCTTTACGACCTGGCGATCACGGTGAACGACTGGTGCGTTGCTGCGGACGGCTTGCTGGATAGCGAGCGGACTGCGGCCATGCTGCAAGCCTATCATGGCACCCGCGCGCTCTCCGAAATGGAGCAGAAGGCATGGTCGACCACGCTGCGCGCGGGAGCCCTGCGTTTCTGGTTGTCGCGCCTTTACGATTTTCATTTCCCACGTCCAGGTGAACTCACGCATGCCAAGGATCCCGGCCATTTCCGGCGTATCTTGCAGCGGCATGTGGCGACGCCGTCGGAATTGCAGCATTTATTAAGGAACAAGCATGGAAATTCGTAAAGTGGTTGTCGGACAGGGCTG
>JAUYEK010000289.1 GCA_030691435.1 Sulfuricella sp.
AGGTGACCAACGACATCGCGGTGGCATTGCGCACGCCCACGCAACATGCGGAAGACATCAAGAAGAAATACGGCTGCGCGCTGACACAGTTGGCGCACCGCGATGAGTCCATCGAGGTGCCCAGCGTCGGCGACCGGCCACCGCGCAAGCTTTCGCGCCAGACGCTGGCCGAGGTGATCGAGCCGCGGGTCGAGGAACTGTACAGCCTGGTGCAGGCGGAATTGCGCCGCAGCGGTTTCGAGGAGCTGCTCTCTTCCGGCATCGTCATCACCGGCGGCAGCAGCGCCATGGAGGGCATGGCGGAGCTGGGCGAGGAGGTGTTCCACATGCCGGTGCGGCTGGGGATGCCGCAGTACGTCGGCGGGTTGGCCGAGGTGGTGCGCAATCCGCGCTTCGCCACCGGCGTCGGGCTGCTGCTCGCGGGCATGGATCAACACCAGCGGCATCACCTGGCGACGATGCAGAACGGCTCGATGACACAGATTTTCAATCGGATGAAGAGTTGGTTTCAGGGGAATTTTTGATTTTTTGGTTTTTTGAACTTTGGGTATAACAACAAAGGAGACGGGCATGTTTGAAATCATGGACACACAAACTCAGGAAGCGGTAATCAAGGTGATCGGCGTGGGCGGCTGCGGCGGCAATGCTGTGGATCACATGATCGCCAGTGGCCTGGATGGCGTCGAGTTTATCTGCGCCAACACCGATGCGCAGGCGCTCAAGCGCAACCAGGCGGGCATCACCGTGCAGCTGGGCTCGGCCATCACCAAGGGTCTGGGTGCGGGCGCCAATCCCGGGGTCGGACGCGAAGCCGCGCTGGAAGATAGGGAGCGCATCGCCGAGCTGATCGACGGTGCCGACATGCTGTTCATCACCGCCGGCATGGGTGGCGGCACCGGTACCGGTGCCGCGCCGGTGGTGGCCGAAGTGGCCAAGGAGCTGGGTATCCTGACCGTGGCGGTGGTGACCAAGCCGTTCGGCTTCGAGGGCAAGCGCATGAAAGTGGCGCTGGAAGGGATCGAGGCACTGACGCAGCATGTCGATTCCCTGATCGTGATCCCCAACGACAAGCTGATGGAAGTGCTGGGGGGCAAGATCGGTTTCCGCGATGCCTTCAAGGCGGCGGATGGTGTGCTGCATGGCGCAGTGGCGGGCATTGCCGAGCTGATCAAATGTACCGGCATGATCAACGTCGACTTTGCCGACGTGCGCACGGTGATGTCGGAGATGGGGATGGCGATGATGGGCTCGGCCCAGGCAACCGGCGCCGACCGCGCCCGCATGGCGGCGGAGCAGGCGGTGGCCAGTCCGCTGCGGGAGGATGTCAACCTGTCCGGCGCGCGCGGCGTGCTGGTCAACATCACCGCCAGCGAGGACATGCATCTAGAGGAAGTCTACGAAGTGATGAACACCATCCGCAGCTTCACCGCCGAAGACGCAACGGTCATTTTCGGTACGGTGTTCGACAGCACGCTGCGGGACGAATTGCGCGTGACAGTGGTGGCCACCGGTCTGGGTTCGCCGGTCAACCGCCAACAGAGCAAGCCGTTAAGCATAGTGAAGACCGGTACCGACAATGAGCCGATGATGGTGGATTACACCGAACTGGAGCAGCCCGCAGTGATGCGGCGTCGGCGTGATGCCCAGGTCGAGGCGATGAAACAGTCCGGCGTGGAATTGCTCGATATTCCGGCATTCCTGCGCAAGCAAGCTGACTGATCTGTGCTGATGAGCTGAATGGCGGCGCCCACGGGGCGCGCGGGGTGTCGGTTTCGGTGCGAGGGTTGGCCTGCCACGCTCGCCGTGCTAAACTGCCGACCTCTGACAACACCATGATGCTCATGGGAAATTTCGTGATTAGACAGCGGACACTGAAAAATATCATACGCGCCACCGGGGTGGGGCTGCATACCGGCGAGAAGGTGTACCTCACCTTGCGTCCGGCCGCGGTCGACACCGGTATCGTGTTTCGTCGCGTCGATCTGGCCGAGCCTGTGGACATCAAGGCGGAACCGTTCAGTGTTGGTGAAACCCGGTTATCCTCGACGCTGGTGCGGGATGGCGTCAAAGTGTCTACCGTCGAACATCTGATGTCGGCCTTTGCGGGCCTGGGTATCGACAATGCCTATGTCGATCTGTCTGCGCCGGAAGTGCCAATCATGGACGGCAGCGCCTCGCCCTTCGTGTTTCTGCTACAGTCTGCCGGCATTGAGGAGCAGTCAGCCCCGAAGAAATTCATCCGCGTTAAAAAAACGGTAGAGGTCAGGGATGGCGATAAATGGGTGCGCTTCGATCCGCATCCGGGCTTCCGGGTGAACCTCACCATCGCTTTCGATCACCCGGTATTGTCCAATTCCGGCCAGTCCGTCACGGTGGATTTTGCCGATACTTCCTTCATCAAGGAAATCGCGCGCGCCCGCACCTTCGGTTTCATGCACGAGGTGGAGGCGATGCGCTCGCAGGGTCTGGCGCTGGGGGGCAGCCTCGACAACGCGATCGTGATGGACGAGTTTCGCGTTCTCAACAGCGATGGCCTGCGCTACGAGGATGAGTTCGTCAAACACAAGGTGCTGGATGCCATCGGCGATCTTTATCTGCTCGGTCACCCGCTGATCGGTGCATTTACCGGCTACAAATCCGGACACGCCATGAATAACCGTCTATTGCGCTGCCTGATGGCGGATGCCGAGGCGTGGGAATTCGTCAGTTTCGAGCGCCAGGAAGATGCGCCGGCGGCATTGCTGCGGTTGAACAGCCTGGCCGTTTAACCTAAAAACGGCAATTCGTCCACGAAAGGCACGAAAGGCACGAAAGGCACGAAATAAAACAAGATGTTGCATTAGTTCAATGACTCACCTATCGAGTTTTGGCTATCGGCCTGTAGTTCTTTGAATCTGTTCGTGTTTTTCGTGAATTTCGTGGACAAAAGCTTTTCCCCAGGTTTAATCCTTTACCGCCCCTGAATGCCGCTGGATTAGGGTATGAAGGGCGTTTTTCAGCGGCGAATCCGCCAGGCTTTGTTCCAGTTTCTCCAGACTGCTCAAGGCGTTATGGCTCACCGTCAGGTCTTTCGGTTTTTTGCCCGGAGGCGGGGCCTCGACTTGCACGTCCACCCGAATTGCAGTAACCTCAACTCCCTGCTTTTGAATTTTTTCCAGCAGACTGGGCACGAGCTGCCGAAGTTTGCCGGCAACCGCGCCATTGTTCGCATAGACGATCAGCGTTTGCTGGCGGACCGCGCCGACCCTGGATGCTGCGGCCAGCGGTTTGGGGGCGACTTCATTCCAGGCCTGCTGCAACGCCAGCAGTTTTTGCGCTTGCTGAAGGAGCGCCTGCAGGTTGGGCGCGGTGCTCAGGAATGAATGTGCTGGATGGGCGGGCATAAGGAACGAATAAACTAAAGGGAGAACTATGAATATTATTCTAGTTTCCAGTCGGTTGGCAAAGGGAAAGACCGTGGCGTTGAGTCATGCTCAGGTAATGACCCTGGGTATGGCGCTTCTGGTTTTCCCGCTGTTGCTGGCGATGGTCTTCACCTATCTGCTGTTGTTTCATGCCGCGGACATTCCCCACCCCTACCTGCAATCCCTGGTGTTAAGCTCGCAGCGCACCGAGGCGGCGAAGAACCAGGTGTACTTGCGGGAGAATCTCAACGCCATGGCGGTGAAGCTTGGCCAGATGCAGGCGCATGTGCTGCGTCTCGACTCCCTGGGCGAGCGGTTGGCGACGCTGACGGGCATGGGCAAACAGGAATTCAATTTTGACAAAAAGCCGGGCCAGGGCGGCGCGGAATCCAGCCGACCGGCGCGCGACATGACCATGAGCGAGTTTGGCCAGCAGCTTGACGGTTTAATGAAAAAACTCGATGACCGATCCGACCAGCTCGGGTTGACGGAGGCGATGCTGGTTCAGCAGCAGGCGAAGAAAGTCGCCATACCGTCCACGCGACCGGTGACCACGGGTTGGTATTCCTCCAACTACGGCTACCGCATCGACCCTTTCACCGGCCAGAAAGCCTTCCACGAAGGCGTGGACTTCATGGCTGATTCAGGTACGGCCATCCATGCGGCAGGGGGCGGCATCGTGGTTTATGCCGATACTTATGCGGGCTATGGTAATATGATCGAGATTGATCACGGCAACGGGCTGATCAGCCGTTACGCACATGCTTCGAAAGTGCTGGCCAAGGTCGGTGACGTGGTGATGAAAGGGCAAAAAATCGGAGAGGTCGGCAACACGGGTCGTTCCACCGGGCCGCACCTGCACTTTGAGGTGCGCCACCGCGGGGCGCCGCAAAATCCGGAGCATTACCTACACCAGAGCTGATCTTGTGCCTATTGAGTGACAGCCATCGCCCGGAACGGCGCTGGCTTTTTGTTTATTTTTCCGCCTGAAAATCCATGATATCCCGCCTTGTCAGAAAAATCTTTGGTAGCCGCAATGATCGGCTAATCAAGCAATACGCGCAAACGGTACTAGCCATCAACGCGCTGGAGCCGAAAATCTCGCCTCTGTCCGATGCGGAGTTGCGTGCCAAAACGGATGAATTCAGGCAGCGCTACCAGAACGGGGAATCCCTGGATGCGCTACTGCCGGAGGCTTTCGCCGTTGTGCGCGAGGCCGGCAAGCGTGTGCTCGAGATGCGCCATTTCGACATGCAGCTGATCGGCGGCATGGTGCTGCATTACGGCAAGATCGCCGAAATGCGCACCGGCGAGGGCAAGACCCTGGTGGCCACCCTGCCCGCGTATCTCAATGCATTGTCCGGCAAGGGCGTACACGTGATTACGGTGAACGACTACCTGGCCAAGCGTGATGCCGAGTGGATGGGCCGCATCCACAATCTCCTCGGGCTCAGCGTCGGCGTCAACCTATCGCAGATGGATCACGAGGAGAAGCAGGCCGCCTACGCCGCCGACATCACCTACGGCACCAACAACGAATTCGGTTTCGACTACCTGCGCGACAATATGGTGTACCAGCCCACGGAACGGGTGCAGCGCAGCCTGAATTACGCGATCGTCGACGAGGTGGATTCGATCCTGATCGACGAGGCGCGCACCCCGCTGATCATCTCCGGCCAGGCCGAGGACAACGTCGATCTGTACTACCGCATCAACGATCTGGCGCCGAAACTGGTCAAGCAGGAACTGGAAGACGGGCCCGGCGATTACAGTGTCGATGAAAAGTCGCACCAGGTGCTGCTCAGCGAAGAGGGACACGAGCACGCCGAGCAGATGTTGACGCAGGCCGGCCTGCTGCTGCCCGGCTCCAGCCTGTACGATGCGGCCAACATCAGCCTGGTTCATCACCTCTATGCGGCGCTGCGCGCCCACGCCCTGTACCACCGCGACCAGCACTATGTGGTGCAGGATGGTGAAGTGGTCATCGTCGACGAATTTACCGGCCGCATGATGTCTGGGCGGCGCTGGTCAGACGGCCTGCACCAGGCGGTTGAAGCCAAGGAAGGCGCCAAGATTCAGCGCGAGAACCAGACGCTGGCTTCGATCACCTTCCAGAATTATTTCCGCATGTACGAGAAGCTGTCCGGCATGACCGGCACGGCGGACACTGAGGCCTTCGAATTTCAGCAGATTTACAGTCTGGAAACGGTGGTCATTCCGCCTAACCGCGACATGATCCGCAAGGACATGATGGACAAGGTGTACCGCACCGGCAAAGAGAAATACGATGCGGTGATCGCCGATA
>JAUYEK010000293.1 GCA_030691435.1 Sulfuricella sp.
AGAGCATCAGCATTCGGGTTTCGCGGTAAGCCTGGGCCGCCTCCGCCGCCGCCTTTTTCGTTGCCTCGCGCTGCAGCTTGAGCAGGTCGTCCAGCTCGCTTAACAGCCGCTTCTGTGCCGGGATGGTTTCATGCTGCAGCACGTCAAAAGTCGATGGATCGTGCGCCATGGCGAGTTCAATGGCTTTGATGACCAGGGGATGGGTGGTCTGGGTGAGATTGCTGATTTCGGCCATGACCAGCTTTTCTGCCATGCTGGAACCCATCTGATCCAGCTTCTGCCGGGCGACAGCAAAATTTTCTCCATAACTGTAAAAGCGCAGGCGCTCGCTATCCTGCTCGAACGCATCCTTCAGCACTACAATGGTATGCATGCTGATTGCTCGTTCCCGCAACGAATCACGCATGACGGTGGCAAGCTCGGTCTTGACATTATTTTCTTCGACAATGCGTTCCAGCCGCACGTTGATGGCGGCCATCTGCTGCAGGCCCACCAGCGTAAGGGCGAACATCAGCAATAGCACCAGTGTGAAGCCGGCGCCCAGGCTGAATTTAATATTTTTGGTGAACATGCTTTTTAACCCGGATTATCCATTAGAGCCAAAATACCGTTGTGGGAGCGGCGCCCTCGCCGCGATTTTCGACCGCATTCGCGCCGGGGGCGGCGCTCCTACATGCACGAACATTCCAATGGACAATCTGGGTTTATGAAACATCCGGGTTAAGTCCTGAGTGCTGATTTTGTCTGAACGTCACCACATGATCCACCGCCAGCCGGATGCCGATTTTTTCGCCGAAAGCGTGGTTGTGGTGGCTCGGCACCAGGGAAAGCACTGTCCGTCCGCTGGGGAGCTGCAGGGTGTACAGGATGTCTGCGCCGCGGAAAGCCTTTTTGGCAACTTCTGCCTGCAACGTGCTGGCATCGTCGTGAAGGATGTCGTCGGGGCGAAGCAGAACGTCTACCTGGCAGCCGGCTCCGCATTCGAGTGGAATCTCGCCGGCGATTGTGCCCAGTTCGGTTTCCACTTGCCTCTCGTCCAGCACCACGCCCGGCATCAGCACTCCCTCGCCGACGAAGTCGGCGACGAAACGGTTGGCGGGGCGGTGGTAGAGATTGTAGGCGCTGTCCCATTGCTGGATTTCGCCCTCGTTCATCACGCCGATTTCGTCGGCGATGGCGAAGGCTTCGAATTGGTCATGGGTGACCAGCAGCGCGGTGGTGCCCTGCGTCTTGAGGATTTCGCGCACTTCCTGGCCGATCCGTTCGCGCAGATCCACGTCCAGGCTGGAAAACGGTTCGTCCAGCAGGAGCAGCGACGGACAGGGGGCCAAAGCTCTGGCCAGCGCCACCCGTTGCTGCTGGCCGCCGGAAAGCTCGTGGGGATATTTGCTGCCGGTATTCGGCAAGCCCACCATTTTCAACAGGGTTTCCACCCTTTCCTCACGCTCGGCTTTGTCCCGGTCCTTGAGCCCGAATGCGATGTTGCGCGCCACGCTAAGGTGGGGAAATAGCGCGTGGTCCTGGAACACCATGCCGACCCGGCGTTTTTCCGGCGGCAGGGTGTAGCCTTCGCGGCTTACTGTTTCGCCTGCCAGCATGATGCTCCCCGCCGCGATGTTCTCGAAACCGGCGATGGCGCGTAATACCGTGGTTTTGCCGCAGCCGGAAGGCCCGAGCAGGCAGCCGATGTCGCCCTGCTTCAGGCGCAACGACAGGTTGCGCACCACTGGTTGGCTATTGTAGGCGTAGGAAATGCCCTTCAGTTCAAGCTGGGTTGCGCCGTGAACGGGAAGGGGACATTGCGGGGTGGTCATCATTCAGCTTTCATCCTAAAAACAGCTTTTATCCACAGATAAGCACGGATTAACACAGATACCAAAAGTAGGCGCCTCTAGGCGAAACAAGGTGTTGTTGAAGATTTTCGGCACACCTGAAAGGTGATCAAGATGAGAATGGTAACTCATTGATAATCTGTGTATATCTGTGTTAATCCGTGGCTGAACTGCTTTTTATAGGTTCATTGGTAGGGTGGGCACCGCTTTTGTGCCCACGCGGAAATAACTGGCTCACTGCGTGGGCACAGAAACGGTGCCCACCCTACGTCCTGACCAGTGACAGTTTCTTTACCTATTGGTTTCAGTATGCCTGACCAGTAGCGCGATCGGCAGCAGCCCCGCCAGCACCAGGGCCACGGCGGGCAGCGCGGCGCGCTCCCATTCCCCTTCCGAGGTCATTTCGAAAATGCGCACTGCCAGGGTGTCCCAACCGAAGGGGCGGGTCATCAGGGTGATCGGCATTTCCTTCATCACGTCGACGAATACCAGCGCCGCAGCCGAGAACAACCCGCCGCGCAGGATCGGCAGATGGACGCGGCGCAATATTTGCAGGCCGGTAACGCCGAAAGTGCGGGCGGCCTCGTCGAGGTTACGCGTGATGCGCTGCATGGCGCTTTCCACGGGATTGTAGCCGACCGCGAGGAAACGGGTAAGGTAGGCGGGGATCATCACCAGCAGCGTGCCCTGCAGCAATAGGCCGGGGTCTTGGCCGAGCCAGGTTTTGCTCAGGTGAATCAGCTGGTTGTCCAGCCAGGCCAGCGGAATGAAAATGCCCACCGCCAGCACCGGGCCGGGTACGGCGTAGCCGAGGGTGGCGATGCGCACCGCAATCCGCGTCCAGGGGTCGGCGTGGCGGCGCTGGGCATAGGCCAGAACCAGCGCGCACGCCACGGTAAGGCCGGCCGCGATGGCGCCGAGAGACAGGGAATGCCAGAAAAAGCCCAGATAGCGCTCGTCGAAATCCTGGGCAAATACGCTGGCGGACCACAGCACCAGCTGTGCAACCGGCAGAACGAATGCGGCCAGCAGCACCGTCGCGGCGAAACCGGAGGCCAGCTTGCCGCGCCATCCGGCCAGGCGAATGCGTTCGCTCTGCATGTGCCTGCCCGACTGGGTGTAGCGCAGCCGCGAGCGGGAAAGCTGCTCCAGCAAGATCAGGGCGAACACCAGCAGCACCAGCACCGAAGCGAGCTGGGAGGCGCCGCTCAGGGAAAACAGGCCGAACCAGGTCTTGTAGATGGCGGTGGTGAAGGTGTCATAGTTGAACACCGCCACGGTGCCGAAGTCCGCCAGGGTTTCCATCAGAGCCAGCATCAGCCCGCCCATGATCCACGGCCTGGCCATCGGCAGGGCGACGCGGAAAAATCCCTCGGCGCGGCTGCATCCCAGAGACTGTGCGGCTTCCATGGTGCTGCGTCCCTGGGTGAGGAAGGCGTTGCGGGCGAGCAGGTAGACGTAGGGGTAGAGCGCCAGCGTCATCACCAGCACGACGCCGCCGCCGGAGCGGATTCCGGGAAACCAGGCGCTGCTGCCGAAGGCTGTCCGCAGCAAGGTCTGCACCGGGCCGGTGAAATCCAGCCAGGCGACGAAGACGAAAGCAGTGACGTAGGCAGGCACGGCGAGCGGCAGCAGCAGCGCCCAGGAGAAGAATTTCCTGCCGGGAAAGTCGCAGGCCGCAGTCAGCCAGGCGAGGCCCACCCCGAGCAGGGTGACTCCGGCAGCGACACCGAACATCATCTTGAAGGTGTTCGCCAGCAGTCCCGGCAGCACATATTCGGCGAGATGCCGCCAGATCTCGCGCTCCGGCGAGAGAAACGAGGCCAGTACCACCGTCAGCGGAACGACGATCAGCAGCGCGATGGCAAAAGCAGCCAAACGCCAGCCGTCCACCACAAAGGATGAAGGATGGGGGATGAAGGATGAAAGGGGGCGGCTCACTTAGGGGGGTGCCTTGGTTATTGCGCTCAAGTCTTGCGGAGTTTTGGATTCATTCTTATCTATATAGAGCCAAAACACCGCTGTGGGAGCGCCGCCCTCGGCGCGATTGCGGTCGCAAATCGCGGCGAGGGC
>JAUYEK010000294.1 GCA_030691435.1 Sulfuricella sp.
CCCACCTTGTGGTTGCGGTGGGCAAGCATACCCGGGTGCCGATGGAGTTCGCGAAGGACGGGCAGATTGTCCTGAATGTCAGCCAGGGCGCTACGCGCAACCTTCTCATCGGCAATGATCTGATTCAGTTCTCGGCGCGCTTCAATGGCGCTTCACGTGACATCGAGGTGCCCATAGATGCGGTAGTCAGCATCTACGCCCGCGAAAACGCTCAGGGTCTTTCCTTTGCGGTTGAAGAAGGGGGCGGGGTGGATGAAACGCCATCGGACGGTGCTGCATCTTCGCCATCGCCAGATGACGAGCCGCCCACCCCACGCAGCAAACCACAACTGAAAATTGTAAAATAATTACTGCGTGACGGGCCGGTCGCTGGTTCGGCCTGCACTAGGATCAGTAGTTGCGAGTGTCTGTGATCGCGATACGGCTCTCGTTCAGTGTGTCCTTCCCTCTTCATTGGTGTGCGCTGTGGTTTTGTGTTCACATTAAACCCGGATTATCCATTAGAGCCAAAACACCGCTGTGGGAGCGGCGCCCCGCCGCGATTTGCGGCCGCATTCGCGCCGGGGGCGACGCTCCTACAGGCACGAGCATTCCAATGGATAATCCGGGTTTAACAATTTTGGCGCAGAGTGGCGAAAAATGTTCAAAGCAGCGCACTGGATTTGCCGAACTCGTGCGAAGGCCCTATAATCTCGCCTTTGTGCGTGGCCGGCATAGCTCAGTTGGTAGAGCAGCTGATTTGTAATCAGAAGGTCCCGAGTTCGATTCTTGGTGCCGGCACCAGAGATTTCGGGATGCGGCGGCGGAAGTGAATGCTGTTCTGCGGTAAATGTGTTTGACAGGAAAGTGCAACACCGGCATAATTAGCGGTTACGTTCGGAGGGGTTCCCGAGCGGTCAAAGGGATCAGACTGTAAATCTGACGGCTCTGCCTTCGAAGGTTCGAATCCTTCCCCCTCCACCAGATTTTAGTGGCAGTAGATTGAAGACGGGTTGGGCGCTCGTCTTAAAGAGTTGGAATACGGGTTAAGCTTTCGTCTTTAAGAGTTGAAGACGGGTTAAGCTTTCGTCTTGGTGCTCTTAACTCTTATGGTCATTGGCCATTTGTTTAGGAACGCGGGTGTAGCTCAATGGTAGAGCAGAAGTTTTCCAAACTTACGACGAGGGTTCGATTCCCTTCACCC
>JAUYEK010000295.1 GCA_030691435.1 Sulfuricella sp.
GCCCTCGACCACGTCGAACGGCGCGCGGTTGGTCTCGGCGATGCCCGAGATCAGATAGACCAGGAACATCGGCAGCAGCGGCAACCAGTTCCAGGACAGGAAGCTCAAGCCCATGCCGGCGAACATCCCCTTGCTCTGTCCGTTGACGATTTCCGTCAGGTTGAGGCTGGCCGAGATCATCAGGACGCACACCAGGGCGAAGCCCATGGCGATTTCGTAGGAAACGATCTGCGCCGCGGCGCGCATCCCGCCGAGGAAGGCATACTTGGAATTGGATGCCCAGCCCGCCAGCACGATGCCATACACGCCCATCGAAGTGATCGCCATGATGTAGAGCAGGCTGGCATCGATGTTGGCCAGCACCAGTTCCGGCGAGAACGGCACCACCGCCCAGGCCGCCAGCGCCGGGCCGATGGCCAGCACCGGGGCGAGCAGGAATATCCCCTTGCTGGAACCGGCGGGAATCACGATTTCCTTCATCAGCAGCTTCAGCGCGTCCGCGATCGGCTGCAGCCAGCCCTTGGGTCCGACGCGGTTGGGGCCGATGCGCACCTGCATGTAGCCGATGATCTTGCGTTCGGCATAGGTGAGATAAGCCACGCCCAGCATCAGCGGCGCAACGATGGCGACAATTTTCGCCATGCTGTACACCAGCGGCCAGGCAAAGCCGAAGAATCCTTGAAGAAGCGCGATTATGTCAGTCATGGCCTTTATCCCGCCCGCCCTACCACGATTTCATCGAACATCCCGCCCAGGGATGAGGTTGCCGGATGTCCGGCGACCAACCGCACGCAGCCCGCCGGCAGGCGGTCGTCGCGTATCGCCTTGAGAACGATGCTGCCCGCTCCCTGGCTGACGCTCACCTCCGCGTCCTCGGCAACGCCAGCGCTGGCCAGCGTTTCCGCATTCATCCAGGCTCCCTGCAGCGCCGCAGCGGCAGTTTTCTGCAGCGCGGCGGCGCGACGCACGATGGCATCGGCATGATAGGCCGGTACTTCGCCGATGCGCTGCAAGCCGTGAGTGTAGGAGCGGCCTTGGCTGCGATCATCTGCGTCAATCGCGGCCAAGGCCGCTCCTACGAGCTGGTTATTCAGTCTTACGGTGATGTCGCCATCCAGCACTTCGGCGCGCACCTGCTCGGCACTGTCGTAATCGAAGCCCGCTACTTCCATCAGGTTGCCCAGCACGCGCAACACCTTCCATCCCGGGCGGGTTTCACCCAGCGGCTTGACCACGGCATTGAAGCTCTGCGCCCGGCCTTCGGTATTGACAAAGGTGCCGGAGGTTTCGGTGAATGGCGCTACCGGCAGCAACACGTGTGCGTAAGCTAGCGCCTTGCCCTTGTAAGAGGTCATGGCAACGACCAGTTGCGCCGATTGCAGCGCAGCCAGTGTTTTGGTCGGGTTGTAGGTATCCAGTTCCGCTTCGACGCCGAGCAAAATATAGGCGCGGCGCGGGTCATCGAGCATCTGCGCGACATTCATGCCGCCCTCGTCGGGCAACGCTCCGGCCAGATGCGCACCGACGCTGTTCGCCGCCTCGCCGAGGAAACCGAGTTTGGCGCCGGCCAGTTCCGCGACCTGCTGCGCCAAAGCATGCAGTTCGGCGTAGCGCGGGTGACGCTGCGCCAGATTGCCGAGCAGAACCGCCTTGCGCTTGCCCTGTTTGAGGCTGGCGGCAATCGCCTGGGCGATTGAGTGCTGAGTTCCGTGGGGCATTTCAGGACTCAGGACTGTGGACTCAGGACTGCTTTCAGAGCCCGCCAGCGCGCGGCGCACCTGGTCCAGCGTGGCCACCATCGCATCGGGCGCGACGATCGCCTGGTTGGCGACACGGCACAGCAGATCGTCGTCCACCGGATTGATCAGGTTCAGCTCTGCGCCACGCTTGACGGCCTGGCGCAGGCGATGCGCCAGCAGCGGATGATCGGCGCGCAGCGTGCTGCCGACAATCAGGACGCTATTCAGCTGGTCCAGTTCGGCAATCTTCATCCCCAGCCAAGGTGCGCCCTGCATCGCGGTATCGGCGCTGAAATTGGACTGGCGCAGGCGGTGATCGACGTTGCCGCTGCCGATGCCGCGCACCAGCTTTTGCAGCAGGTAAAGTTCTTCCAGGGTGGAGTGCGGCGAAGCCAGCGCGGCGATCTGTTCCTCGCCCTGCTCGTCGCGGATGCGCTTCAGTCCGCTGGCAACAAATTCCAGCGCCTCCGGCCAGTCGCACTCGCGCCACTCGCCATTGCGCTTGATCATCGGGCGCTGCAGACGGTCTGCCGCATTCAGGCCCTCGTAGGAGAAACGCTCCTTATCCGACAGCCAGCACTCGTTGATCTCTTCATTGTCGCGCGGCAGCACGCGGAAAACGCGATTGTTCTTGGTCTGCACGCTGAGATTGGCGCCCAGGCCATCGTGCGGGCTGACCGAGGGGCGCGTAGTCAGCTCCCAGGCCCGCGCGCTGTAGCGGAACGGCTTGCTGGTCAGCGCGCCGACCGGGCACAGGTCGATGATGTTGCCGGACAGCTCGGAATGGATCGAACGCTCGATGAAGGTGGTGATTTCGGCGTGTTCGCCGCGGCCGATCTGGCCCATCTCCATCATCCCGCCGATTTCCTGGCCGAAGCGCACGCAGCGGGTACAGTTGATGCAGCGCGTCATGTCGGTGGTGATCAGCGGGCCGATATTCTTGTTGAACACCACGCGCTTTTCTTCGGCGTAGCGCGAGGCGCCCGCGCCGTAACCCACTGCCAGATCCTGCAATTCGCACTCGCCGCCCTGGTCGCAGATCGGGCAATCGAGCGGATGGTTGATCAGGAGGAACTCCATCACCGCCTTCTGCGCCTTGATCGCGGTCTCGGAGCGCGTCATCACCTTCATGCCCTCGGTCACCGGCGTGGCGCAGGCCGGCATCGGCTTCGGCGCCTTCTCGACCTGAACCAGGCACATGCGGCAGTTGGCGGCGACGGAAAGCTTCTTGTGGTAACAGAAGCGCGGAATATAGATGCCCGCCGCATCGGCCACATCCATGATGGTGCTGCCCTGCTCGACCGTGAGCTGTTTGCCGTCTATTTCGATATTTAG
>JAUYEK010000299.1 GCA_030691435.1 Sulfuricella sp.
TCGCCGACCCAGGAGGGGGCGATGATGAGGATTTTAGGCATTATGATCTGGCCACGAAAAGGCGCAAAATCCACAAAGAACTTGTGATTTCTGTGCCTTTTTGTGGCTATTGCTTAGTGATGTCCTTTCGGCAGTTCACCCTTCAGTTTGTACAGCGTGCCGCAATAGGGGCACAGCGCTTCGCCGGTTTTTTCTATCGGCAGGAACACCCGCGGGTGGCTGCTCCATGCCTGCATCGCCGGGGTCGGGCAGTGCAGCGGCAAATCTTTCGCCGTGACTTCGTAATAACGCGCCTTGAATTCGGGTTGCATCGATCGCTCCTTAAACCAGACTCAGCCAATCCTGATGGTTGGCTGCCTTGCCGGTGACGCAGTCGAAAAACATGGCCTGCAATTTGGTCGTGATCGGGCCACGCCTGGCTTCGCCGATGCTGCGATTGTCCAGCTCGCGGATCGGCGTAACTTCAGCCGCTGTGCCGGTGAAGAAGGCTTCATCGGCGCAGTACACTTCGTCGCGGGTGATGCGCTTTTCGATCACCGGGATGCCCAGCTCGCCCGCCAGCTCGATGATCGAGGCGCGGGTGATGCCTTCCAGGCAGGAAGTCAGGTCGGGCGTGAACAGTTTGCCGTTCTTGACGATGAAGAGATTTTCGCCTGCGCCTTCCGCCACATAGCCGTCCACATCCAGCAGCAGGGCTTCGTCGTAGCCGTCGTGCGCGGCTTCCTGGTGGGCGAGGATGGAGTTGGTGTAGGTGGACACCGACTTGGCGCGGCACATGTTGACGTTGACGTGGTGCCGGGTGAACGACGAGGTTTTCACGCGGATGCCTTTCTCCAGCGCTTCTGCGCCGAGATAGGTGCCCCACGACCAGGCGGCCACGGCGATATGGGTGGAGAGCGCGGTCGCCGCGATGCCCATGGCTTCCGAACCGTAAAACACGATCGGGCGGATGTAGCCGGATTCGAGCTTGTTGCCGCGCACCACGTCCAGCTGGGCCTGCATCAGCGTGGCTTTGTCGAACGGCATTTTCATGCCGAAGATGTGCGCCGAGGCGAATAGCCGGTCGGTATGCTCCTTGAGCCGGAAGATGGCCGTGCCCTGGTCGGTCTTGTAGGCGCGTACGCCTTCGAACACGCCCATGCC
>JAUYEK010000301.1 GCA_030691435.1 Sulfuricella sp.
ACACCGGCGCGAACGCCGAGAATCTCGACTTCGATTCGGTGCAGCGCGGCAACCCTGAAATGCAGCGCCGCGCCCAGGAAGTGATCGACCGCTGCTGGCAGTTGGGCGATGAGAACCCTATTATCTCGATCCACGACATCGGCGCGGGCGGACTTTCCAATGCCCTGCCGGAGCTGGTCAACGACTCCAAACGCGGCGGGATATTCAAGCTGCGCGCCATCCGCAACGAAGAGCCGGGCATGTCGCCGATGCAGATATGGAGCAACGAGGCGCAGGAGCGCTACGTGCTCGCCGTCAAGCCGGAGGATTTCCCGCAGTTCGAGGCGCTTTGCCAGCGCGAGCGCTGCCTCTACGCGGTAGTCGGCGAGGCGACTGCCGAACAGCGGTTGATCCTCGAAGACAGCTATTTCAACAACAAACCTATCGACATGGAACTGTCGGTGCTGCTCGGCAAGCCGCCGAAGATGACGCGCAATGTCGCGCACCTGGCCCGAGAATTGCCGGCTTTCGAGACGGCGGGGATCGACCTCATCGAGGCGGCGTTGCGCGTACTGCGCCTGCCGGCGGTGGCGGACAAGACCTTTTTGATCGCCATCGGCGACCGCACCGTCGGCGGCATGACCGCCCGCGACCAGTTCGTCGGTTCGTGGCAAATCCCGGTGGCGGATGTGGCAGTGACTCTGGCGGGGTTCGAGGAATATCGCGGTGAAGCTTTTGCCATGGGCGAACGTACGCCGCTGGCGCTGATCGATCCGGCCGCCTCCGGTCGCATGGCAATCGGCGAGGCTATCACCAATATCGCCGCGGCGCGGATTGCCGAGATTGGCGACATCAAACTGTCCGCCAACTGGATGGCACCGGCCGGTCACCCCGGCGAGGACGCCGCGCTCTACGACACGGTGCGCGCGGTCGGTATGGAGTTGTGCCCGGAACTGGGCATCAGCATCCCGGTGGGCAAGGATTCGATGTCGATGAAGACGGTGTGGGAGGAGGGCGGCAAGAGGAAAGAAGTCACCGCGCCGCTGTCGCTGATTATTTCCGCCTTTGCACCCTGCACCGATGCGCGTCAGACCCTGACCCCGTGCGTGCGCACCGACGCGGGCGACACCGATCTGATCCTGATCGATCTCGGCCAGGGCAAAAACCGGCTGGGCGGTTCGGCGCTGGCCCAGGTTTACAAGCAGATCGGCAACGAGGCGCCCGATGTGGCGAGCTCGGCCCAGCTAAAGGGGTTTTTCGATACGGTGCAGCGTCTCAATGCGGATGGACGCATCCTTGCCTACCATGACCGTTCCGATGGCGGACTGTTTGCCACCCTGTGCGAGATGATGTTCGCCGGGCATTGCGGCGTGACGATAGACGTTGACGAGCTGTGCCTCGAACGCATCCAGAGCGATGCCGAGCGCAGCGGCGAGGAACCGGTGGTGCCGCCTGGCGGCTATACCGACCGCATCTTCGGCGTGCTGTTCAACGAGGAACTGGGCGCGGTGCTGCAGGTGAAGCGCAGCGACACGGCAGCGGTGATGGACGCGTTCTTTGCCACCGGCCTGCGCGGCGAGCTGCACGTCATCGGCACGCTGAATCGGGACGACCGCCTGGTCATCCAGCGCAGCGACAAGGAAATCCTGGACATGCCGCGCATCGAACTGCAGCGCGCCTGGTCGGAAACCACCAGCCGGATGCAGGTTTTACGCGATAACCCAGAGTGCGCACGGCAGGAATACGAACACATTCTGGATGCCGGCAACCCCGGCTTGCACGCGGCCTTGAGCTTCGATCTCAACGACAACGTCGCCGCGCCATTTGTTGCCCTCTCTCCTAACTCTCTCCCGGAGGGAGAGAGGGACGAGGTCTCGCTTCGCGAGTTTCACATAATTGGCAGCCGCCCGCGCATGGCGATCCTGCGCGAGCAGGGCGTCAACGGCCAGGTGGAAATGGCCGCAGCCTTCGACCGTGCCGGTTTCGAGGCGGTGGACGTGCATATGAGCGATGTCATCGAAGGCCGGGTTGCACTCAAGGATTTCCACGGCCTTGCCGCCTGCGGCGGCTTTTCCTTCGGCGACGTGCTCGGCGCGGGGGAGGGCTGGGCCAAGTCGATCCTGTTCAATGCCCGCGCCAGAGACGAGTTCGAGGCGTTCTTCCAGCGCGGCGACACCTTCGCCCTGGGCGTATGCAACGGCTGCCAGATGATGAGCAATCTTCACGCCATCATCCCCGGCGCTTCAAGCTGGCCGCATTTCGTGCGCAACAAATCGGAGCAGTTCGAGGCGCGCTTCGTCATGGTGGAAGTGACCCAGAACCCGTCGCTGTTCCTCGACGGCATGGCCGGCAGCCGCATGCCGATCGTGGTGGCGCACGGAGAGGGCTACGCCGAATTCGGGAGCGAACAGCAGATGAATGCGGCCCAGGTGGCGTTGCGATATGTCGACAATCGCGGCCAGCCAACCGGGAACTATCCGGCCAATCCCAATAGCTCGCCCCGGGGTATCACCGGCCTGACCACGCCGGACGGGCGTTTCACCATTATGATGCCGCATCCTGAGCGAGTCTTCCGCGCCGTGCAGCATTCCTGGCATCCCGCAGAATGGCGCGAGGACGGGCCGTGGATGCGGATGTTCCGCAATGCGAGGAAGTGGGTGGGGTGATTGGCGTAGGCTGGGGTGAGCTACGCGAACCCCAGCTTGACCATGCGCAGTACGTGGGCAATGCTTTGGATAAGGGATTTGCTGGGGTTTGCACCCCAGCCTACGCGGGATCTCGCCGCAATTCCCGCGCATGGAAACCGCGTTTTGCGCGTTATCTATAATCAGGCGAAGAATCCGCCCCATGTGGTGACGGTCTACTTCGACAGGACTCAGAAAGGAACCCTATGAGATT
>JAUYEK010000305.1 GCA_030691435.1 Sulfuricella sp.
TCTACGAACTGCCCATGGGCACCACGCTGCGCGAACTCATCTACGTTCACGGCGGCGGCCTGCTCTCGGGCAAACCGCTCAAGGCGGTATTCACCGGCGGCCCCTCCTGCACCCTGCTCGCGCCCGGCGACCTGGACGTGATGATGGATTTCGATTCCCTGCGTGCGCGCGGCGGCAGCCTGGGCACCGGCGCCATGATCGTCATCTCCGAAGGCACCGGCATCGTCAAGCGCGTCGCCGAATACATGCGCTTCTTCGCCCACTCCTCCTGCGGCCAGTGCATGTCGTGCAAGACCGGCACCGCCACCATGAGCCTCCTCTTGGACCGCATCGACACCGGGCGCGGCACCGCGACCGATCTTGCCACCCTGGAAAACCTCTGCGCCATGCTGCCGGGTACCGGTCGCTGCCACCTCATCACCGGCGTCGTGCAACTGCTCGACAGCTCCTACCGCCATTTCAAGCACGAGTACCGGCAAGCGCTACGGTAAAAACAAGCGCCTTTTACGATTGCCTCCTCTCCCGCTTGCGGGAGAGGATTGAGCTTGGTAGGGTGGGCACGTCTTTGTGCCCACGCGGTCAGCGGAGATTGCTCAGCGTGGGCACAAAGACGTGCCCACCCTACTTGGCTGGTCAATCAACCTACCCCCTTCTCCCTAGCCCTCTCCCGCAAGGGGAGAGGGGACTTGTGTGCTTGCCAAACCCGTGGCGAAAAGGGCACAATTGCGCCATGCAGTTATTCACCCTCGGAATCAATCACCAAACCGCCCCCCTGGCAGTTCGCGAACAAGTCGCCTTCCACGCTGAAACCCTGGAACAGGCGCTGCACGACCTGGTCGGCCACCGCCCGGTAAAAGAGGCGGCGATTCTTTCCACCTGCAACCGCACTGAAATCTACTGCAACACCGACAGCCCGCAGCAAGCCATCGAATGGCTGGCGGACTACCACCACATCAAAAAACAGGCGATCGAGCCGCATCTCTACACCCTGCCACAGAACGAAGCGGTCAAGCACGCCTTCCGTGTCGCCAGCGGGCTGGATTCGATGGTGCTTGGCGAGACCCAGATTCTCGGCCAGCTGAAACAGGCGGTGAACACCGCGGAACGCGCCGGCACCCTGGGCACGCTGCTGCACAAGCTGTTCCAGCGCACCTTTTCGGTTGCCAAGGAAGTTCGCACCCAGACCGAGATCGGCGCCAACAGTGTTTCCATGGCCGCCGCAGCGGTGCGGCTGGCGGAACGCATCTTCCCCTCGATCAGCGAACAGCGCGTCCTGTTCATCGGCGCAGGCGAGATGATCGAGCTGTGCGCCAACCATTTCGCGGCGCATCACCCCAAGCACATCACCGTCGCCAACCGCACCCTGGAGCGCGCCAGCGCGCTGGCCCTGCGGCTGGGCGGCAGCGCCATCACCCTGGCCGAACTGCCGGATCACCTCGCTGCCCACGACATCATCGTCACCTCCACCGCCAGCCCCCTGCCGATTCTGGGCAAAGGCCTGGTCGAGCGCGTCATCAAGCAGCGCAAGCACCGGCCGATTTTCATGGTGGACCTGGCGGTGCCGCGCGACATCGAGGCCGAGGTCGGCGAGCTGGACGACGTATTCCTCTACACCGTGGATGACCTCGCCCAAGTGATCCAGGCCGGTCTCGGCAATCGCCAGCTGGCCGCCGAGGAAGCCGAGGCGATCATCGAGGTTCAGGTGGAAGATTTCATGCACTGGATGGATACGCGCAGCGTCGTGCCCACCATCCGCGCCCTGCGCGACCATGCCGAACGGCAGCGCCGCCATGAGCTGGAGCGCGCCCAGCGCCTGCTCGACAAGGGAGAAGACCCGCGCGAAGTGCTCGAACAGATGAGCCGGGCGCTCGCCAACAAATTCCTGCACGACTCCAGCCACGCCCTCAACCATGCCAGCGGAGAAGACCGCGCCCAGCTCGAAGCGCTACTGCGCCGTCTGTATCGCATTCACCCGGAATGAAAATCAGCCACGGATTACACGGATTAAATTCTCCATGCTGTTTTTATCCGTGTAATCCGTGGCTGATTTTTTTAAATAAACCATGAAACCCTCTATCCAATCCAAGCTCGACCAGCTGGCCGAGCGCCTGGTTGAATTAACCCAGCGGCTGAGCAGCAACGACGCCACGTCGGACATGGATAACTATCGCCGCCTCACCCGCGAGCATTCCGAGATCACGCCAGTGGTCGAGCTCTACCAGCGCTTCCAGCAAGCCGAACTGGACCTGAAAACCGCCCAGGAAATGCTCTCCGACCCGGAGATGAAGGCGTTCGCCGAGGAAGAGGCGCAAAGCGCCAGGGAACAACTGGCGCAGATTGAAATCGACCTGCAAAAGCTGCTGCTGCCGAAGGACCCCAACGACGAGCGCAATATTTTCCTGGAAATCCGCGCCGGCACCGGCGGCGACGAATCGGCGCTGTTCTCCGGCGACCTGTTCCGCATGTACGCGCGCTACGCCGAAAGGCAGCGCTGGAAAGTGGAAATCCTGTCGGAAAGCCTGGGCGAAATGGGCGGCTACAAGGAGATCATCGCCAAGATCATCGGCCAGGGCGCCTATTCCAAACTCAAGTTCGAGTCCGGCGGCCACCGCGTGCAGCGCGTACCGGCGACCGAAACCCAGGGGCGCATCCATACCTCGGCCTGCACCGTCGCCATCATGCCGGAAGCGGACGAACTGGCGGAAGTGAACCTCAACCCCGCCGACCTCAGGATCGATACCTATCGCGCCTCGGGCGCCGGCGGCCAGCACATCAACAAGACCGATTCGGCGGTACGCATTACCCACCTGCCCACCGGCATCGTGGTCGAGTGCCAGGACGACCGCTCGCAGCAAAAGAACAAGTCGCAGGCGATGTCGGTGCTGGCGGCGCGCATCATGGATGAGCAACTGCGCGAACGCCACTCCAAGGAAGCCGCCACCCGCAAATCGCTGATCGGCAGCGGCGACCGCTCCGAGCGCATCCGCACCTACAACTTCCCGCACGGGCGCATCACCGACCATCGAATCAACCTGACCCTGTACAA
>JAUYEK010000329.1 GCA_030691435.1 Sulfuricella sp.
GAGGTGTTCGTGCCGCTGCTGCAGAAACAGTTCCCCGAGATCACCGACTTCTACCTGCCGCCGGAAGGCTGCTCCTATCGCCTCGCCGTGGTCAGCATCAAGAAGCAGTACGCCGGCCACGCCAAGCGCGTGATGTTCGGAGTGTGGTCGTTCCTGCGCCAGTTCATGTACACCAAGTTCATCATCGTCACCGACGACGACGTCAATATCCGCGACTGGAAGGAAGTGATCTGGGCGATGACCACCCGCATGGACCCGGCGCGCGACACGCTATTGGTGGAGAACACGCCGATCGACTACCTTGATTTCGCCAGCCCGGTCAGCGGCCTCGGATCGAAGATGGGCATGGACGCCACCAACAAGTGGCCGGGCGAAACCGCGCGCGAATGGGGCCGGACTATCGTGATGGACGCCGACGTGAAGCGCAAGGTGGACGAAATATGGGGAACACTCGGCTTAGGGTGATGGGTTTTTCCATCACTCATCACTCATTACCAGTTTTACCCGGCTTGGCGGGTGACGTTGACGGCATACGACCAAGAGACTATTCTCGCTTCACACAACAGAACAACATGAAAATAAAACAGCTATCCGATTGAACCAGCAGCTAAAATCAGAGGAGTCGAGGAAATCATGGGACTATTCGACATTTTCAAAAAAAGCGAGCCCGCAACGCCTGCCGCCGCCCCCTCAGTTCCGGCTGCCGATACCGTTAGCAGCACGGGAATCGACTTCATGGCCGCAATCGAGGCGCACGTCCGCTGGAAAGCACGCCTGGAAAACTATATCGACGGCACCACCACGGAAAAGCTCGATGTGGAGGTCGTTGGCATGGACAACCAGTGCCCCCTGGGCAAATGGATTTATGGCGCAGGCGGGGATAAATACAACGCCAACCCGCTGTTTCAGGAAATCCGGGAAAGCCACGCCGACTTCCACAAATGCTCCGCAGGCATCATGCGCCAAGCCGATACCGGCGACAAAGAGGGCGCCATCGAAGCCCTCCATCACGGAGAACATTTCAAGCTTTCGCAGCGCATCAAGGTCAAGCTCGCACGACTCCATATTGAGTTAATGGACGCCGAGGACTAATCTCCGATTTACCGAACCCAACAAAATCGACCGGGCACCGCTCCGGTAGATTGTTTTTTTGCCGATCCTAATGCAGAAGCCCATAGGTCACCGTACTTGTCTTTACAGCACCGCCGACCTGGCTGCGATTCTGGCCGACATGGCGCGCCAGGCAGCCGGACTGCTCACCGACCGGAAGCAGGTCGCAATCGTCGGCCTGTTGCGCCGCGGCGCGCCCCTGGCGGAAATGCTGCGCGACCGGCTGGTACGCGATTACGGCATTTCCAACCTGCCGCTGTACAAACTCCATGTCAAGCGCTATGCCGACGATCTCACCCTGCTGCATCCGGAAACCGAGCTGACCGAAAGCGCCGAACAGGCCACCCTGGATCTGACCAATGCCACGGTGATGGTAGTGGACGACGTGCTCTATCGCGGCCACTCGCTGCTGAAGGCGGTGGAATACCTGGCGGGGAAAAATCCGGCGGAGATACGCACCGTGGTGCTTGTCGATCGCGGCGTCACGCTGCTGCCGATCCGCGCGGACATTACCGGCATGCGCCTGGATGTCGCGCCGCAGGACATCATCGAGTGCAACGTGCCGCCCTACGAAGCCGAATTCAGGATCGACCTGCTTCGGCCAGATAAAGGCTGACGGACATGGCTAATCTCCGCCCCAGATGATGAAGCAGTGATTCGCCATAACCGTTTCCCTCTCTCCTAACTCTCTCCCAAAGGGCGAGAGGGACGCGGTCTCGCTTCGCGAGTTTCACGTTAATAGCGCTTTACAGTGCCGGCAAACATCGTTACATTTCAGTCGAACCGATCAATATAACCAGGAAGCCACGCATGAAATTTCATTCCACGCAATTCGGCATGCAGGAAGTCGATCCGGAAAGCATCTTGACCTTCCCCAATGGAATGCCGGGATTTGAAGCGTCCACCCGTTACAAATTGTTTCACCAGGAAGAGAGCCCGGATCAACCTGTCGTCGTCCACTGGTTGCAATCCGTCGACGAACCGGATGTCGCTTTCGCACTGGTTGATCCGGCGGTGTTCGGCCTGAATTACGAATTTGTCCTGTCCGATGAGGAAGAGCGCCTGTTACAGATGGGGAAAGTGGAAGATATCGCGGTTTTGCTCATTGCCTACAAACCGCAACCGGACGCGGATTCCAAAGCCAATATCAACGCCAACATCAACGGCCCTATCGTGCTCAACACCCGCACCCGCCTCGGCATGCAGAAGGTACTGGTCGGGCTCGAAGCCGACATCACCCTGAAGAGCAAAAAACCCGCCGCCTAATTGCGGCGGTACACCCACTCCAGCAGCGCATCCTGGGCCGCCTGGCCGGCGGATGCATCGGGGTGGTTAATGATGAACACCGCCACCACGCTGCGCCCTTTGCGGTCGTGCACATAACCGGCAATCGCCTTCACTCCCCGCAACGAACCGGTTTTGATATGGGCATGCCCCGCCACGCCCTGATCGTGCAGCCGTTTCTTCATGGTGCCGTCCACTGCCGCGATCGGCAGGGAAGACACGAACTCCGCCATCAGCGGGCCGCGCCAGGCCTCCAGCAGCAACGTGCCCAGATGTGCCGGCGTGATATGCTCGGTGCGCGAGAGACCGGAACCGTTCTCGATCTCCAGTTCAGGAAACGCCATGCCCCGCTCCGCCAGCCATTTATCGACAACCTGCACCGCGCCACGCGTCGAGCCTTCGCCGCCGGCTTCCCGGCCGATGGTCAGCAGCAGCTGGCGCGCCATCACGTTGTTGCTGAACTTGTTGATGTCGCGCACCACCTCCGCCAGCGCCCTGGATTCGCGGCTTGCCAGCAGCCGCGCGCCGGGGGCCGCGACCCCCTCGCGCACGCGGCCTTGAAACGTGCCGCCCAGTTCCTGCCACAACTGCCGGAACAGCGCGTCGACATGGCCGGTGTTGTCGAACAGGCCAAGGTACAGCGAATTCTCGCCGCAAGCGCGCGGGTAAGCCCCGCTGACCAGCACCGTTACCGCGTCGCCGCCGTTCTTGCCGATTTCCGTGGTGACGCCCTCGCGCCAGTCGCCGCACGGCCCGTCCAGCGGTTGCAGCCGGTTGACGACACGCAGCCGGGCGGGATCGGGGTCGGCGATGACGCGCACGCCGCCCCCCGCTTCCGGCACGAGGCGGAAGCGGAGGGCCTTGAAGTTCACCAGCAGCGCCTCGGGCTGCACATTGTAGGGGCGGGAGGGCTCGTTATCGAAGGCGCCGGGGTCGCCGCCTGTCGCCTGGAAATAGCTGTTGTCCAGCAGCAGATCGCCGCGGATTTCGCGGATGCCCAATTTACGCACGTCGCGCAGCAGGCTCCAGAAGCTTTCCAGCGTCAGCGCCGGGTCGCCGTAGCCCTTGACGACCAGGTCGCCCGTCAGGACATCCCCGGCCACCGTCCCGCCCGTCAGCACCTCGGTTTTCCAGGTGTAGGCCGGGCCGAGCAGTTCCAGCCCGGCATAGGTGGTCACCAGCTTCATGGTTGAGGCCGGGCTCATCGGCCGATCTGCCCGGTAAGCAATCAGCGGCTTGCGGGCGGAAACATCCTGCACGAACACGCCGACGCTGGCGGCGGGGATGCCGGCTTCACGCAGCGCCTTGGCGACGGGCGCGGGCAGCGGTGCCGCGTGGGTAGCGGAGATGAGAAAGAAGCAAAGAGCGATTTTTAGCCACGGATGAACACGGATAAACACGGATTGTCCTTGAGAGTCAAAACACCGCTGTGGGAGCGGCGCCCTCGCCGCGATTTGCGACCGCATTCGCGCCGGGGGCGGCGCTCCTACATGCACCAGCATTCCAATGGACAATCTGTGTTTAATGTTCTCATCTGTGTAAATCCGTGTCGCCTAGAGGCGCCTACTGTTGGTCATCTGTGGCTAAAGGTTTTCAAGGATTTCCAGCGTACCAGAAACCAGCAAACGGATTTCCTCTTCGCTGATGACATAGGGC
>JAUYEK010000194.1 GCA_030691435.1 Sulfuricella sp.
TGCGCGAGCTTACGCGTGCCGACGACGACACGCGCCGCCGCGTGGCGCGCGAAGTGCAGGATATTTTTGCGCCGCTGGCGAACCGGCTCGGGGTGTGGCAGGTGAAGTGGGAGCTGGAAGACCTGTCGTTCCGCTACCTCGAGCCCGATCTCTACAAGAAAATCGCCCGGCTGCTGGACGAGAAGCGACTCGGCCGAGAGCAGTACATCGCGGACGTGCGCGAGCAGTTGCGGCAGGAACTGCATAAGAACGGTGTCGTTGCCGAGGTGTCCGGCCGTCCCAAGCACATCTACAGCATTTACAAGAAGATGAAGCTCAAGGGAGTGGACTTCTCCGAGGTCTACGATGTGCGCGCAGTGCGGGTGCTGGTGAACGACCTCAAGGACTGCTACACCGCATTGGGCGTGGTCCATAGCCTGTGGCAGCCGATTCCAGGCGAGTTCGACGATTATATCGCCCATCCCAAGGGCAACGATTACCGCTCGCTGCACACCGCCGTGGTCGGGCCGGAGGACAAGGCGCTGGAAGTGCAGATCCGCACCCACGACATGCACAACCACGCCGAGCTGGGCGTGGCCGCGCACTGGCGCTACAAGGAAGGCGGCAGGCAGGACGCGGGATTCGAGGAAAAGATCGCCTGGCTGCGCCAGATCATGGAGTGGAAGGAGGACGTTCACGACGCCGGCGAGCTGATGGAGCAGTTCAAGACCGGGCTGTTCCAGGACACGGTCTATATCCTCACTCCCCAAGGCAAGGTGGTGGCCCTGCCGAAGGGAGCCACCCCGATCGACTTTGCCTATCATGTCCACACCGATCTGGGCGACCGTTGTCGCGGTGCCAAGGTGGACGGCAATATCGTCCCGCTCACCTATCCGCTTGGCAACGGCCAGCGCGTCGAGATACTCACCGTGAAGCAGGGCGGGCCTTCGCGCGACTGGCTCAACCCCAACCTGGGCTACGTCAAGACCTCGCGCGCCAAGGCGAAAATCCGCCACTGGTTCAAGCATCAGCACTACGAGGAGAATGTTGCCCAGGGGCGCGAGGCGCTGGAGAAGGAAATCCACCGCCTCGGCCTGCCCCTGCCCAACCTGGAAACGCTGGCGCAGAAGAACCGCTTTGCCAGGCCGGACGATCTGCTCGCCGCCATCGGGCGCGGCGACATTGCCGCCCGCCAGGTGATGGCGGCGATCCAGGAAGAGGTCGAGCTAAGGGAGGAAGAATGGCATCTGCCCGCGCCGCGCGCGGGTATCGGCCCGGCTGCGTCCGGGGTGCTGATTTACGGCGAGGGGGGGCTACTCACCACTATTGCCAGATGCTGCAAGCCGGTGCCGCCGGATGCCATCGTGGGTTTCGTTACGCATGGTCGCGGCGTGGCGATCCATCGCCAGGATTGCCCGAACATTCTGCATTTCGATGAGAGCCGGCGCGACCGGTTGCTCGCCGCCAGTTGGGGAACGAAGAACGGCGGTCATTACGAGGTGGATATCGAGATCGAGGCGAATGATAGGCAGGGGCTGCTGCGCGACATTTCCGAGGTGATGACGCGCGAGAAAATCAACGTCACGGCAGCGAGCACGCTAAGCCGGGGACTTCAGGCAGGAATGCGTTTTACCGTGCAGATAGCCGATCTCGATCAACTCGCGCGCATCCTCGCCCTCATCCGGGAAGTGCCCGGCGTGGCTTGGGCGCGGCGGCGCAGCTGATCGGCTCTCAGTGGGTTTGTTCAAGCAATTGATATTTCGATTCCTCCAGTTGTTCGGCGAGTTCCAGAAAACCGTCGTCCTTGGCGAACGTTGCAACCCTGTCCCAAGAGTCGTTGCGGTCAATGGATTTCGCAGTCTTGCAGTCGGTGGGAATGCTCTTGCGGAATTTGTAGAGCATTGCTTCGGTCTGAATGAACAAATGTTGCATTTGACACCTCCGATAGCTCGTTCTGACATCAAATTTAATGAGGATGTTTCTCGCCACTCCCTTAAGTATAGAAATTGACATGGCGATTTCAAGTTTATTTTAATAAATAAAAACAACATATTAAGAATATAAGAGGATCAGATAAAGCTGATGGACTGGTGGGGGTTTTTCAGGGGGCGGCGCAGAAAACGCATTTTGCAGCGCCATGCCTTGCCGGAAGAGGGGTGGTGCGCCGCTGTTTCTGCTCTGCCCCTGTTGCGCGGCTTGTCCGATGATGAACTGCGGCATCTGCGCGAGTTGGCGACCTTGTTCCTGCATGAAAAGGAAGTAGTGGCGGGCGGGGGGCATCTTTTGAGCGACGACATACGCCTGAAAATTGTCGCCCAGGCCTGTCTGCCGGTTCTCAATCTTGGTCTGGACTATTATGCGGGTTGGGTGTCGGTAATCGTCTATCCGGACGAATTCGTGCCGGAATACGAATTCATGGATGAATACGGGGTGGTGCACCATGTGCGCGAACCGATGATCGGCGAATCCTGGGAGCGTGGGCCGGTCATCCTGTCCGGCGCCGACGCGGAGCGCTCCGGCGAGCACGACGGCGTCAACGTGGTGATCCATGAATTCGCCCACAAGCTGGACATGCTGAACGGCGTGCCGGACGGCTTCCCGCCGCTGCATCGCGAAATGGATCGGGTCGCCTGGACTCAGGCTTTTTCCGGGGCATTTGACGATTTTAGCGCCAAAGTCGAATCCGGCGCGGAAACGGTGATCGATCCCTATGCGGCGGAAAGCCCGGCGGAATTCTTTGCCGTGATGAGCGAGGCTTTTTTTGAAATCCCGCTCACCCTGCGGCGGGAGTATCCCGAGGTGTACCGGCAGCTGGCCGGATTTTACCGCCAGGATCCGGCGGGGCGGATGGGCGGGGGAACGGGGTGCGCATGATGTGGCATGTTCTGGGTATTCTGGCTGCGGCCTACGCCGGTCTTGGCCTGACGCTGTTTGCGTTGCAGTCGAGCATGGTTTATTACCCCGAGATCGGGCGCGAAATGGTTGCCACGCCGCGCCAGGCCGGGCTCGATTACGAGGAAGTGCGGCTGGTTACGGCGGACGGTGTCGCCCTGCAAGGCTGGTTCGTCCCCAGCGCTCAAAACCGCGGCACGGTGCTGTTCCTGCATGGCAATGCCGGCAACATTTCCCACCGTCTCGATTCGCTGCTGATGCTCCACCGCCTCGGCTACAGCACCCTGATCATCGATTATCGCGGTTACGGCAACAGCGGCGGTAAGCCTTCGGAACAGGGCACCTATCAGGATGCCGAGGCGGCCTGGCGCCATTTGACCGAAACCCGGAAAATTCCTTCGGATACCATCGCGCTGTTCGGCGAATCGCTGGGCGGCGCCATCGCCGCCTGGCTGGCTGTCCGCCATAAACCAGCGGCGCTGGTGATCGCCTCGGGCTTCACTTCGGTGCCCGATCTTGCGGCAAAGTTCTACCCCTTTCTTCCGGTCAGGTGGCTGTCCCGCTTCGATTACGACACGCGCTCGTATTTGCGCGCGGTCGAGGCACCGGTATTCATCGCCCATAGCCCCGAAGACGAAATCATCCCCTACCAGCACGGGCGCGCGCTTTACGACGCGGCGAAGGAGCCCAAGCAGTTCCTCGAACTCGGCGGCGGTCACAACGAGGGATTTATTTTCGTGCGCGAATCCTGGGTTCAGGCGTTGGGCGAGTTCCTGAACGGGCATGTGGGGGGCGCGGCAAAACACGATTTGAAACGGCGGGTAAATTAAGTTAGAATGCGGGTTCGTTTTTTTAGGCGCGTAGCTCAGCTGGTTAGAGCACCACCTTGACATGGTGGGGGTCGTTGGTTCGAGTCCAATCGCGCCTACCAAATTCTTAAAAAGTGCGGCTTTGCCGCATTTTTGTTTTGGTAGGATTCAAATGCCTGTTATTCGCTTGCCGGATGGCTCCGAGCGCAAATTCGATCAGCCAGTAACGGTAGCCGAAGTGGCCGCCAGCATCGGCGCGGGCCTGGCTCGCGCGGCACTGGCCGGCAAGGTCGACGGCAAGCTGGTGGATACCTCCCATTGCATCGAGGTCGATAGCGATCTGGCTATCATCACCGACCGGGATGCCGAAGGCCTGGAAGTGATCCGCCATTCCACCGCGCACCTCCTCGCGCAAGCCGTAAAATCTCTTTTTCCTGATGCTCAGGTCACCATCGGTCCGGTGATCGAGGATGGTTTCTTTTACGATTTCTCTTACAAGCGCCCGTTCACGCCCGATGACCTGCTGGCTATCGAAAAGAAAATGGCGGAACTGGTTAAAGCCGACCTGAAAGTCGAGCGCAAGGTGCTGCCGCGTTCCGACGCCATTGCCTTTTTCAAGAGTTTGGGCGAGCAGTACAAGGCGCAGATTATCGAATCCATTCCCAGCGACGAAGATCTGTCGCTGTACACCCAGGGTGACTTCACCGACCTGTGCCGCGGCCCGCATGTGCCTTCGACGGCCAAGCTCAAGGTGTTCAAGCTGATGAAGGTGGCCGGCGCCTACTGGCGCGGCGATTCGAAGAACGAAATGCTGACGCGGGTATACGGCACTGCCTGGGCGAAGAAGGAAGATCAGGAAGCCTACCTGCACCGTCTGGAAGAGGCCGAAAAACGCGACCACCGCAAGATCGGCAAGCTGCTGGACCTGTTTCATACCCAGGAAGAAGCGCCGGGCATGGTGTTCTGGCATCCCAAGGGCTGGACGCTGTATCAGATCGTTGAGCAGTACATGCGCGGCGTGTTTCGCGACAACGGTTACCTGGAAATCCGCACGCCGCAGGTGGTGGACCGTTCCCTGTGGGAGAGGTCCGGCCACTGGGACAAGTTCCAGGCGATGATGTTTACCACTCACTCGGAAAACCGCGATTACGCGGTCAAGCCGATGAACTGCCCGTGCCATATCCAGGTGTTTAACCAGGGCCTGAAGAGCTACCGCGATCTGCCCCTGCGGCTGGCCGAGTTCGGCTCCTGCCACAGGAACGAGCCTTCCGGCACGCTGGCCGGCATCATGCGGGTGCGTAACTTCACCCAGGACGATGCCCATATTTTCTGCACCGAAGCGCAGATCCAGGATGAAGTCGCGACTTTCATCGATCTGCTGCAAAAGGTCTATGTTGAGTTTGGCTTTACCGATATCGTCGTCAAACTTTCCACCCGGCCAGAGCAGCGCGTCGGCTCAGACGAGGTGTGGGACAAGGCCGAGGCGGCTCTGGAAACGGCGCTCAAGCGCAAGGAGCTGGAATTTGAACTGCAGCCGGGCGAGGGTGCCTTCTACGGGCCGAAGATCGAATTTTCGCTGCGCGACTGCCTGAATCGCGTCTGGCAGTGCGGCACCATACAGGTGGACTTTTCCATGCCTGGCCGGCTGGACGCAACCTACATCAACGAAGATAGCGCCAAGCAGACACCGGTGATGCTGCACCGCGCCATTCTCGGCTCGCTGGAGCGCTTCATCGGCATCCTGATCGAGCACCACGCCGGGGCTTTTCCGATGTGGCTGGCACCGCTACAGATGGTGGTCATGAATATCACCGATGCTCAGGCGGATTATGCGCGTGAGGTGGTGGCCGAACTCAAAAAGAATGGTCTGCGCGTCGAGGCGGACTTGAGAAATGAGAAAATAACCTATAAAATACGGGAACATAGTTTGCAAAGGTTGCCTTACCTCCTGATCGTGGGGGACAAAGAGGTGGCTTCGAAACAGGTTGCCGTGCGTACCCGTAAGGGCGAAGACCTAGGCCAGATGCCGCTGGAAGCGTTGATTCAGCGGTTCAGGGGCGAGGTTGCCGAGAGGGTAGGCACGGTTTAATTTTTTTGATTTGGAGGTTTTGCTATCGCTCAGGAAAAAGAATCACGAATCAATGGCGAGATTACTGCGCCCGAGATTCGTTTGGTCGGTGTGGAAGGTGAGCCGCTTGGCATAGTTAGCCTGGCCGAGGCCATGAAAATGGCGGAAGATGCCGAGATCGACCTGGTCGAGATCGCTCCGCAAGCCCAGCCGCCGGTGTGCCGTTTGATGGATTACGGCAAGTTCAAATACCGCGAAAGCAAGAAGCAGCACGAAGCCAAGCTGAAGCAGATTCAGATCAAGGTCAAGGAAATCAAGTTCCGTCCGGGAACGGACGAGGGCGACTACCTGATCAAGCTGCGCAATCTGATCAAATTTCTGGAAGAGGGCGACAAGTGCAAGATCACCCTGCGTTTCCGCGGTCGGGAGATGGCGCATCAGGAGATTGGTTTGCGGCTCCTCAAGCGCGTTGAGGCCGATCTAATGGAACATGGTACGGTCGAGCAGTTTCCTAAAATGGAAGGCCGTCAGATGGTGATGGTGTTGTCGCCGAAGAAGAAGTAGTAGGAATTCATGTAGGTTGGGTTAGGCCGCAGGCCATAACCCGACGTTCGGATTGTCGGATTACGCTGCGCTAATCCAGCCTACATGTTTAAAACAAGTGGTGTTCAGGCTACCAAGTTTCCCCGCAGGGGAGCGCCTGACATCAAGCTAAAATGTAGGAGTTGAACATGCCTAAGATGAAAACCAAGAGCGGCGCTGCCAAGCGCTTCAAGTCTCTGGGTGGCGGCGGTATCAAGCGCACCCATTCCCACCTGCGCCACATCCTGACCAAGAAAACGACCAAGCGCAAGCGTCAGCTGCGCGGTACTTCGATGGTTTGTGCGAGCGACATGAAGTCGGTTCGCGCCATGATGCCCTACGCGTAAGGAGACTGAAAAATGCCAAGAGTTAAACGTGGAGTAACGGCGCGCGCGCGCCACAAGAAGGTTCTGGAACAGGCCAAGGGCTTCCGCGGCCGCCGCAAAAACGTATACCGCATCGCCAAACAGGCGGTGATGAAAGCCGGTCAGTATGCTTATCGCGACCGTCGCCAGAAGAAGCGCCAATTCCGCGCACTGTGGATTGTCCGTATCAACGCGGCAGCTCGCGAACTGGGCCTGACTTACAGCGTGTTCATGAATGGCATGAAGAAAGCCATGATCGAAGTGGACCGCAAGGTTCTGGCCGATCTGGCTGTGTTCGACAAGCCCGCTTTTGCACACATCGTGAATCAGGTAAAAGCCCGCCTCGCTGCTTAAACAGCGGTAAAGAAAAAGGAGGCTAAATGGCCTCCTTTTTTATTTGGGTTTATCCACAGAGCACATAGCGCGTAGGATGGGTTGAGGCGCTTGCGCCGATACCCATCGCTTTGCGGTGATGATTGATGGGTATCGCTACGCTCCACCCATCCTACCCGTACCTCTGATATAAATTGAATGTTAAATCTTGATGACATCCTGAAAGAAGCGCAGGCTGCCTTCGCCGGAATAGACAATCCGGACGAACTGGAGCAGGCCAAGGCGCGCTATCTGGGCAAGAGTGGCGCGCTCACCGAGCAGCTCAAGCAGCTCGGTAAAATGCCGCCGGAAGAGCGCCGTGAAGCGGGTGCCCGCATCAACCAGGCGAAGGACTTGCTGGAGCAGGCACTGAAAGATCGTCGTGAAGCGATACAGGAGCGGCTGTTGCAGTCGAAACTGGCGCAGGAAGCGCTCGATGTGACGCTGCCAGGCCGCGGTTTGGGAATGGGCGGCTTGCATCCGGTTACGCGCACGCTACAGCGCATCGAGGCCTTGTTCCGTTCCATCGGTTTCAGCGTCGCGGAAGGGCCGGAAATCGAGAGCGATTTCTACAACTTCACCGCGCTGAATATCCCCGAAAATCATCCCGCCCGTGCCATGCACGATACCTTCTACGTGGACGACCAGCATGTGCTGCGCACACATACCTCGCCGGTGCAGGTGCACCATATGCAGAATCATCAGCCGCCGCTGAAGGTCATCGCGCCGGGCCGGGTCTACCGCTGCGATTCTGACGTCACGCACACCCCCATGTTCCATCAGGTTGAGGGGCTATGGGTGGACGAGCAGGTGAACTTCGCCGAGCTCAAGGGCGTGCTGGCCGATTTCATGCAGCGCTTCTTCGAGCGCGATGACCTCAAGGTGCGCTTTCGCCCCTCGTTCTTTCCCTTTACCGAACCTTCGGCGGAAATGGACATCGGCTGCGTGATGTGCGGCGGCACGGGTTGCCGCGTGTGCAGCCATACCGGCTGGCTCGAAGTGCTGGGCTGCGGCATGGTGCACCCCAACGTGCTTGGCCACGTCAACGTGGACAGCGAGAAATACCTCGGCTTCGCCTTTGGTCTGGGTGTGGAGCGTCTGGCGATGCTGCGTTACGGCGTGAACGATCTGAGGTTGTTCTTTGAGAGTGATTTACGCTTTTTGAAACAATTCAACTGAACGTGAGGGGTGAGGGGTGAGGAGTGAGGAGTGGTATGGCGTGTCTTTTGGGGCCGCCTCACGCCTCACCCCTAACGCCTCACGAAAAACATGAAATTTTCCGAAAACTGGCTGCGTGCCTACGTCAACCCCGATCTCGACAGCGACCGGCTCGCCCATGCCTTGACCATGGCGGGGCTGGAGGTGGAGGCGCTGGAATCGGTGGCGCCGCCCTTCGACAAGGTGGTGGTGGGAGAAGTGCTGTCGCTGGAGAAACATCCCGATGCCGACCGGCTGAATGTCTGTCGGGTTAATATCGGTGCCGGCGAGCCGTTGCAGATCGTGTGCGGTGCGGCCAATGTGTGTGCTGGAGCGAAGGTTCCGTGCGCCCTGGTCGGCGCGCAACTGCCAAAGATGGCGATCAAGCAGGCCAAGGTGCGTGGCGTCGAATCCTCCGGCATGTTGTGCTCCGAATCGGAGCTGGGGCTGGCTGACGAAAGCAGCGGCCTGTTGCTGTTGCCGTCGGACGCGACGGTCGGGCAGTCGATCCGCGACTATCTCGGTCTCGACGACAAGCTGTATACCCTCAAGCTCACTCCCAACCGCAGCGATTGCCTGAGCGTGACCGGAGTGGCGCGCGAAGTGGCGGCGGTGACGGGCGCGGCGTTAAATCTGCCGAATGCGGTGGTCGTGCCTGCCTCCATTCCTGACCGGATCGCTGTTGCGGTGGATGAACCCGCAGCTTGTCCGCGTTACTGCGGTCGGGTGCTGAAAGGCCTGAATGCGGCAGCAACGACGCCGGAATGGATGGCGCGCCGGCTGAAAAGAAGCGGGCTGCGTCCGATCAGTGCGGTGGTGGACGTGACCAATTACGTTCTGCTGGAACTGGGGCAACCCCTGCATGCGTTTGACATGGCGAAAATTCAGGGCGGCATCAGCGTGCGTTTCGCCCGTTCCGGAGAGCAACTTGAACTGCTCAACCAGCAGACGGCAGCACTGGATTCCGACATGCTGGTCATCAGCGACGCTGCCCAGGTTCTGGCACTGGCCGGCGTGATGGGCGGTCAGGCTAGCGCGGTGTCTGATACTACCGTCGATATTTTTCTGGAAAGCGCGTTCTTCAGCCCGGATACGATCGCCGGCAAGGCGCGCCGGCTGACTCTTTCCACGGATTCTTCCTATCGTTTCGAACGCGGGGTGGATTTCGCCGCAACGCGTTCCGCGCTGGAGCGGGCAACGCAGTTGCTGCTGGAAATCTGCGGCGGAGCGGCAGGCGAGATCACCGAAGTGACGGCTGAATGGCCGCAGCGCGCGCCGATCAGGCTGCGGGTAGCGCGTGTCAGCAAGGTGCTGGGAATTGTTTTAAGCGCAGCCCAAATAGCCGCGCTACTCTCCCGCCTGCAATTCAATTATTCTGAAGACGTTTCCCTCTCTCCTAACTCTCTCCCAGAGGGAGAGAGGGACGAGGTCTCGCTTCGCGAGTTTTATATTACTGCATTCCAGGTTACCCCGCCGAGCTATCGCTTCGATCTGGCCATCGAGGCCGACCTGATCGAGGAAATGGCGCGGCTCTACGGCTACGATAATATCCCGGCACTGCCGCCCAGAGGCAGCCTGAACATGCTGGCCCAGTCCGAGGCGGCGCGGGGGCGGGATGCGCTGCAGGCGCTGTTGACCGCGCGCGATTACCAGGAAGTGATCAATTACAGCTTTGTCGACGCGGCGTGGGAGCGCGATATTGCCGGCAACGACAGTCCGCTGCCGCTAAAGAACCCGATTGCCAGCCAGATGGGGGTGATGCGTTCGACCCTGTTCGGCGGGTTGATTGATAACCTGAGCTTCAATCTCAACCGCAAGCAGGAACGCGTGCGCCTGTTTGAAACCGGGTGCTGCTTCTACCGGTCGGCAGAGGGCTTTAACCAGCCTGAAAGAATCGCCGGCCTGTGTTACGGCAACGCCAAGCCCGAGCAGTGGGGCGAGGCCGTGCGCGCGGCGGATTTTTATGACGCCAAGGCGGATGTGGAAGCCCTGTTCTGGCCCGCGGTTCCCCGCTTCGAGGCCGCCCCGCATCCGGCGTTACACCCCGGCCAGGCAGCAAAGGTGTGGCTGGAAGGTGAATTTCTCGGCTGGATAGGCACGCTGCATCCGAAGTGGCAGCAGAAATACGAGCTGCCGGCCGCGCCGGTGTTGTTCGAGCTGGATATTGCCGCGCTGCTGCGTGGCAGGGTTCCGGCGTTTGCCGAGATAGCGAAGTTTCAGGCGGTGCGCCGCGATATTGCGGTGGTCGTGGACGAGGGAGTCAGCGTGCAGGCCTTGCTTGACGGCATGAGTGAGCACTTGCCGAGCGTCGTGTCCGAGCTCGCGTTGTTTGATGTCTATCGCGGCAAAGGCATTGATTTAGGTAAAAAAAGTCTTGCATTCCGGGTGTTGATGCAAGATACTCGACAGACTCTGACCGATGAAGAAGTAGACGCGGCGACCGCGCAACTTGCTGAAGTTTTGACTTCCCGCTTCGGCGCGAAGTTACGTAATTGAGGATAGAACATGACATTAACAAAAGCCGAACTCGCAGACATGCTGTTCGAAAAAGTGGGGTTGAACAAACGGGAAGCCAAGGACATGGTGGAATCCTTCTTTGAAGAGATTCGCCTCTCCCTGGAAAAAGGGGAAGGCGTCAAGCTGTCCGGGTTCGGCAATTTCGAGCTGCGCGACAAGCCTGAACGCCCCGGTCGCAATCCCAAAACCGGGGAAGAAATTCCTATCACCGCGCGGCGCGTGGTGACCTTTCATGCCAGCCAGAAGCTGAAGTCGCTGGTGGAAGAATCCTATCAATCAGAGGCCGCAAATGGCGGAACTCGCAAGCAAGCCTGATTTACCGCCGATTCCGGCAAAGCGCTATTTCACGATCGGTGAAGTGAGCGAGTTGTGCGGGGTCAAGCCCCACGTACTGCGCTACTGGGAGCAGGAATTCACCCAGCTCAAGCCGGTGAAACGGCGCGGCAACCGCCGCTACTACCAGCACCACGAGGTGCTGCTGGTGCGCCGCATCCGCGACCTGCTGTACGAACAGGGTTTCACCATCAGCGGCGCGCGCCATCGCCTGGAAGAAGCGGGCGAGCGCGAAGCGCCGGCAGTGGCCGCAGGCGCCATGCCTGAAGCAGGCAATACTATGGATCTGGCGTTGCTAAGACGGGAAATCAAGAGCGTGCTGGAACTGCTTCATAGCTAGAGGCTAGCCTCCAGCCCCTGGCCTCTGCTATAATGCCGCTTCTCGGGGCGTAGCGCAGCCTGGTAGCGTACATGCATGGGGTGCATGTGGTCGGAGGTTCAAATCCTCTCGCCCCGACCAACCAATAACTGAAGCGGAAGCCCGAAGGGGTCTGCCGCTTCGAGATTTCACTGGCCAACCGTAAAAATCAACGATGCGGATTCTGTTGAGTAACGATGACGGTTATTTCGCTCCTGGCTTGGCCTGCCTTGCCGAAACACTTTCCTCCCTTGCCGATATCACCGTAGTCGCCCCAGAGCGCGACCGCAGCGGCGCCAGCAATTCGCTCACGCTTGATCGTCCGCTCAGCTTGCGCAGAGCACACAGCGGTTTCTATTACGTTAACGGCACGCCCACCGACTGCGTCCACCTTGCCGTGACCGGCATGCTGGATCATCTGCCGGACATGGTGATTTCGGGCATCAACCACGGCGCCAACATGGGCGATGACACGATTTATTCCGGTACGGTGGCGGCGGCAACCGAAGGCTACCTGCTGGGTATCCCCTCAATCGCAGTGTCCCTGGTGAGCAAGGGGGCTGGCAACTATGCCGCAGCCGCGCGCGTGGTCGCCGAGATTGTCAAACGCCACCAGGATCAGCCTTTCACCAGTCCGGTGCTGTTGAACGTCAACGTGCCGGATGTTCCCTACGAGCAGATTCAGGGCCGGGAAGTCACGCGGCTGGGCCGACGCCACAAGGCGGAACCCGTGGTGAAATCGGAGAATCCGCGCGGTGAAACGGTATACTGGGTGGGCGCTGCCGGCGCTGCGCAGGATGCCGGGGCCGGTACGGATTTCGGCGCCGTGGCGCGCGGCATGGTTTCGGTGACGCCGTTGCAGATCGACTTGACTCATTATGGTCAAATGGACGTGATCAAAGGGTGGTTATGAGCGCGAAACTCAGTGGCATCGGCATGACTTCGCAACGTACCCGGGTGCGCATGGTGGAGCGCTTGCGCAGCCAGGGCATCAAGGACGAGGTGGTGCTCGATGCGATGGCTTCCGTGCCGCGCCATATTTTCGTGGACGAGGCACTGGCCACCCGCGCCTATGAAGACTGCTCGCTGCCGATCGGTTTCGGCCAGACCATTTCCAACCCCCAAATCGTTGCGCGCATGACTGAACTGCTGCGCGGCGGCAGACCGCTGGGCCGAGTGCTGGAAATCGGCACGGGCTGCGGCTACCAGACTGCCGTGCTGGCACGCCTGGCGCAGGAAGTGTATTCCGTTGAACGGATCGCGCCGCTGCTGATGAAGGCGCGGGGGCATCTGCGCGAAATCCGCGCCGCCAACATCAAGGTCAAACATGCGGATGGCTCCCTCGGGCTGGAGAAACTGGGGCCGTTCGACGGCATCATCATGACTGCGGCGGCTACGCACGTGCCGGAGGCGCTGCTGCCACAATTGGCCGTGGGCGGGCGGATGGTGTTCCCGATTGGAACCGGCGAGCAGCGCCTGTGTCTGATAGAACATACGGCTGAAGAATATCGTCAGACGACGCTGGAAGCGGTGAAATTCGTGCCGCTATTGCCGGGGTTGGCATGATTGTCCATTGGAATGCTCGTGCATGTAGGAGCGCCGCCCCGGCGCGAATGCGGTCGCAAATCGCGGCGAGGGCGCCGCTCCCACAGCGGTGTTTTGGTTCTAATGGATAATCTAGGATGATTTCTGGCGCTGTTCTGGCCGTTTGTGCATTTACCTTGCTGGTCAGCGGTTGCGCATCGACAAAGTCGAGTGCACCTGTGGTCGAGCGTGCTTCCATGGCCCAAAAGGCACCCGTCAAAATCAGGAAGGACGGGGACTGGCGCCCCCAGACTTATACCGTGCAGAAGGGCGACACCTTATATGGCATCGCTCTGGAGCATGGCTTCGACTACAAGGAAGTAGCGGAATGGAACGGCATCGAGTCGCCCTACACTATCCGCATCGGCCAGTCTGTGAAGTTTAATGCTTCTCCGCAGGCGGTAGTGGTCACTCCGTTGAAAGCCGGGGCGGTGGCGGAAACCAGGCAAGCGGGCGAGGACCCCTTGCTGAAAACTCAGCCCAAGGCGGTCAAGCATCCCTATACAGAGCAGGCAGAAAAGGTTTCCACGGCCAAGGCGGAATCCCACGACAAGCCCGCACCGGCTGAATTGCCGGCAGAGAAAAAAGAGGGCATAGCAGCCGAGGATGATGAGCGGGTCGAATGGAACTGGCCCGCTGCGGGCAAGGTGATCGCGCCGTTCAATGAGGCATCCAGTTCCGGCAAGGGCCTGGACATCGGAGGGAAGAGCGGTCAGCCGGTTATCGCTGCGGGATCGGGCAAAGTGGTTTATAGCGGCAACGGACTGCGTGGTTATGGAAAACTGGTGATCATCAAGCACAACAAGACTTATTTGAGCGCCTACGCGCACAATCACAAAATTCTGGTCAAGGAAGGACAGAATGTGACCAGGGGCCAGAAAATTGCCGAAATGGGTGATTCCGATGCCGATCAGGTCAAGCTGCATTTCGAGATACGGCGTTTTGGCAAACCGGTCGACCCAATGAAATACTTGCCCAGCGACAAATCCTGATGAGCGAAGATACTTACAGCGAAGAAGATGAGTTCCTGAGCGAAGACAAGGCCCATCCGGACGAGGAGAAGGCCGAGGCGCTGCCGGAACGGCTTGAGCAGCCTGGTGAGCCGCTGCATGACCCGACCCTGATTTACCTCAATGAAATTGGGCAAAATGCCTTGCTGACCGCTGCCGAGGAGTACAGCCTGGCATGCCGGGTAACCCAGGGCGACTTCGAAGCCCGCCAGCGCATGATCGAATGCAACCTCCGCCTGGTAGTCAGCATCGCGAAACACTACATCAACCGTGGCATGGCTCTGCTGGATCTGATCGAGGAAGGCAACCTGGGACTCATACACGCCCTGGAAAAGTTTGAGCCGGAGCGGGGGTTCCGCTTTTCCACCTACGCCACCTGGTGGATTCGGCAGAATATCGAACGCGCCATCATGAACCAGTCGCGCACCATCCGCATTCCGGTGCATGTAATCCGGGAGATGAACACCTGCCTGCGGGCGTTTCATCACCTTGAAGTCCACAAGGGCAACGAACCCAGCGCAGAAGAGGTGGCGCACTTGCTGGGCAAGCCGGTGGCCGATGTGCGCTATGTGCTGAACCTGAACGAGCGCATGGCATCTCTGGATACGCCGCTGGATATCGACCCGAGCCTCTCCCTGAGCGATGCGATTCCCGACGAGAATGCCCTTTCGCCCGAGCTGCAACTGCAGCACACCGAGCTTGAGGCGCTCGTGCGTCAGTGGCTGGATGAGCTGGGAGACAAACAGCGCTGCGTGGTAGAGCGGCGCTTCGGTCTGAACGGCCACCAGATCCACACCCTGGAGGAAGTGGCTGACACCCTGGATATTACCCGTGAGCGGGTGCGCCAGATTCAGGTGGAGACCTTGAAACTTTTGCGCCACAGCTTGAAGCGCAAGGGGATATCGCGAGACGATACGCTCTGAGTCTTGTTTATCCGGGATTATCCATTAGCGTGAAAACCACTGTAGGAGCGGCGCCCTCGCCGCG